>JAKQYE010000130.1 GCA_023356605.1 Trichodesmium sp. MAG_R02
GCTTTCAGGGAAAGAATTCAAGGCGATAGATAAATAAAACTTATCAATTTCATGTTAAGAAGTGCGGAATGTGAGATAATAATTATTAATTAATCTGTTTTAATCCTTTGCCCAAAAGCAAAATATAATAAATTTTGCGCTGTTTTTATCGTCTCTTTCTTACAGCAGATTCCACCTTGTTAAAGTACACTCCAGAGTGGGCAAAGTGCATACACTAGAAATATTTAATTGTTAATATTCACACTTCATACATTAAGAATTTACTGTAACATTCAAAACTTCTGCTTTAAATCCTATTAATTCTTAATAATTAATAATCAATAATTGTTAGTTATTTGAAATTTATTTTTGGTTAAAATTATTGTGAAAAATAACAGGCAATTAGGGTTGGCTGAATTAGTAGTATTTAAGTACCCTATCTCACCACCATTAACCTAAAATTTATTTGTAGCAAACATCTGTCATACCTGGTATGCTTTCTAAAAGAGCTTCTCGTGATTAGTAGACTACACAGTAGGGAATTTCCACGCTTATGGGGTTATCATTTTTTTCATATGGTTCACCGGTCTGAAAGCTGTTGTAATAATAGTAAAAAAAATATTAAAGTTCCCACAAATTAATTAAGTCTTCTTACTCTGTAATTGAATCAAACAGCATCATAAGTAACAGTCAAATTATATCCATTTAGATAAGATTTAAAATATAAAGACTTGTGCGGCTGAACCTAGAAACTAGATTTTTTCCTAGATGTCTATTAGAGATCTCTGGAAACTAAGTTTTTACCTAGCTTTTTCTTGGGTTTAAGATTAATTATGAAAGAGGTTTATTGTTAAAAACAACGATTTATCCAAGAAGTTTGGCCCGCACTTGGGTAAATTCAAGATATATAAAAATATTAAATAAAAATGAAAGTCGAAGAAGCATTGGAAGTTCTGGAGACAGTTCTACCTCCAGGCTCTTTAAACGCTGTGAAAAGAATGGTATTTTCTCAAGCATGGGAAGGTAAAGGATATTCTGAAATTGCCGAGCAAGCAGGTTATGACCCAGACTATATAAAAGGAGTAGCTGCCAACTTATGGCAAAGTCTTTCTGGTGTCCTAGAAGAAAAAGTAACCAAGAAAAATTTTCGTGCTTTGCTAAGACAAAAATTTAGCATTCAGAAATCATTTATTGACAAAACTGAGCTAAATCTTCAACAACATCTAGCTTCTGTGTCTTCTGCAGAAACAAAAAAAATACTGTATAAACCAAAAGCAATTGATTGGGGAGAAGCTATAGATGTTTCTGTTTTTTACGGACGCTCTCAAGAATTGAATCAACTACAACAGTATATTATCGCAGATGGTTGCCGATTGATAGCGCTACTTGGTATGGGTGGGATGGGTAAAACAGCAGTAGCAGCAAAAGTCGCCACACAACTACAGAGTGAATTTGACTATATAATTTGGCGATCGCTGCGTCACTCTCCCCCACTAAAAATAATTCTCAAGGAACTTATCTCATTTTTCTCTTACCAAGAATGTACTCAAGGAGAACTAAGCAAACTTCTTGAATGTTTACGCCAGTCACGCTGCCTGATAATTTTAGATGGTGTCGAAACTATTTTAAAAGCTGGATGTACAGGTTATTATCGCTCTGGTTATGAAGACTACAGTCAATTATTTCAGTTGATTAGCGAAACATCCCACTCTAGCTGCCTTATTCTCACCAGTAGAGAAAAACCCCCAGAAGTAGCAGCGTTTGAAAGTGTAGATACTGCAGTACGATCTTTACAACTCTCTGGCTCCAAAGAAATAGCTAAAGCTTTATTACAAACTCAAGAAATATCAGGTTCAGAAGCACAAAAACGACAACTTAGAGAATATTATAGCCATAGTCCCTTAGCATTAAAAATAGTCACTACCTCAATTAAAGACTTATTCGATGGAGATCTAGGAGAATTCCTCCAACATAATACTGTTACCTTCAATGGTATTCGTCGGCTCCTTAACCAACACTTTCATCGCCTCTGTGAATTGGAAAAAAAAATTATGGTTTGGTTGGCGGTTAACCAAGACTGGACTAGTATACAAAAATTAGAAACTGATATTGTGCCAGCAATTTCTAAGGCTAATCTCCTAGAAAGTTTAGAAGCTCTCATCTGGCGCTCCATAGTCAAGAAAAAATCAAGTATGTATACAGTTGAACCATTGCTAATGGAGTACACCCTTAATTACTTAATTGAAGAGGTTGTTCAGGAATTAATTACTACTAACTTAAACTTATTTGTTACTCATTCCTTAATCATAACTACTGGCAAACGCTCTATTAAAGAACGACAAAATAAGTTGATTGTTGAACCTATTGTCAGACAACTAACTAAAATATTTAGTTGTACTCAAACCCTTAAACAGCAATTATTATTAATTTTAAATAAACTACAAGCTAAGGAAACTGCTTTATGTGGTTATGGTAAAGAAAATCTGATTAATTTGTGTATGAAACTAGAGATTGATTTAATGGGGGTTGACATTTATCCTCACCAAATAGAATCTCCTCAATCTGCTTATGTCTATTCTCAAAAAGCTATTGAAGTATTAAATAAAACTAACTACAAAAACTCTGAGTTTTGTCCAATAGTTCCTGGGAAACTTTGCCCTGCTAGTCAAAAGAATCAACACAAGTGCGATGAAAATAATGAGTCACAATTGCTAGATACTAACTTCTGTGTTTGTACTACTGATTTTGTAGATTTATCTCACCATAATTGCCAAGAATCACAAAAGCAACAACTAAATAAAAATCTTTTAGACTGCCCGATGTTGTTAGAGAAAATACAAATACCAACATTAGATAATATTTCTGTCATAGCTTCTAGTCCCAATAAAGAGTTGTTAGCGATCGCCGATCAATGGGGAGATATTCGTCTGTTGCCCACGGTCAATTCTAAACCACATATAGTTTTTCAGGGTCATACTCAAAAAATACATTCTATTGTTTGGAGTCCAGATGGAAATTTTTTAGGGACTGCAAGTGACGATCTGACAGTAAGATTATGGGATATTAATACAGGTAAATGTCTACAAATTTTTAATGAACATACAGAGCGAATTTATTCTTTAATTTGGAGCCAAAATAGTCAAACTATTATTAGTAAAAGCGAAGATGAAACTATTAAGCTCTGGGATATTTATACTGGTGAATGTTTACATACTTGGTCAGCAGAGATTTTTATTCGATCTTTTAGTAATTTAGATTCATCAGCAACTCATAATTGTATAATTCCTGTGAGATTTAAGTAAATATTGACGAGTTACAACATATATAGTTATTCCGAATAAGAGTGGGATACTTTTTCAGCTAAAACCCTTTCACAGCAAAAAGATTTTGTCTCAATCTAAATCAGAATGACTATAGTTATTTTGAATAATAATGAGACAGTATTTGGCACAAAAATTATGAATAATTCCATCAAGAGATGTGTTGATATATGAATATATTATAGCTCTTTTTAATGCACTAAAATCATGTTCTATGTCACTTAAATTAGCAGAGTATTTTGGCAAACATAGTAATTAATTAACCCCTGCTTACGACTAATTCTCTAATAACGTTTTTTCTATGAATTGGTGAATTATCCAGAATTAGTACACTGGGAATTTTTAATGATGGTAATAAATGTTAATTGAACCATTGTTCAAATCCCATGGCATTTAGGCTTCCTTTAAATATAATTGGTGCCATTATAATGTTTTTCCTTTTTTCTTCTTCCGGCTACTAAATTTTCTCTTTTTCCTCGTTTTCCTTCTTGCTCACCATAAACTTTTTTCCCTTTTTTTGACCAGGCATAAATACAATCTTGATTATAGTCATTTCAAATAAGAATGGAAAACTTTTTCTGCTGAAGCTTAGTTATAGCAAAAAAAACTTGTCTCAATCTAAATTAAAATAACTATATCTTCAAATCCTGATTTATAAATAAATATAAGGCTTTTGCTTCCAATTTTTTTGATAAAATCTCGTAGTTTCTGATAATATTTTATTCTTTATTCTCTATTTCTTTTTTTATGACGAAGTTGTTTTTTTCTAGTAATTTTCATTCTTTTCAAAGCATAAAATATAGCTGTAGGATTAACTCCAATTTTTTTAGCTCTATCTGCTAATGATCGATTCTGGATTTTGTTTTACATTTTTTTCTAATTCTTTCCAATCTAATTTTCTTTCACGATGTTTTACCTTAGTTGCTTCCAATTTTGGGCGATATAACCATCTATATATCGAAGCTCTTCCTATCCCAAAAATATGAGCTGCTTCGGTAATCGTACCACTATTTCCTACAAAAATTATTACTTTTTATCTAAAGTCTAAACTGTAAGGCATGGTTAAAAATAGTTTCTAGTTGACTTAATTCTATTCAACTCAATTTCTATCTCAATCTTAATTAAAATGACTATAATTAAAATCCGTGTTTTTTTCAACTAATATAATCATGTCATTATTGTTTAATAATTAAAGATTTTCAGCAAACCAATTTAACAATTTGTAATCTTATTTTAAGATATATTAAAAGTAATATATCTCCGAAAAAAACTAATTTAAGTAATTGACAATTTCATTTCGACAGTAGGCTATATATAGGGTACCTGCGTAAGTCCTGACGTATTTCAAAGCTGCATAGATATTCCCACTTTCTTTGGGGATGAATAATAAGCTCAAGATAATCACTCATCCATTTAGCTACTTTTAGTCCATTCTATAAACCTCCATCTCTAACAGGACTTACGTAAAGGCACTACTTGTAGTATAAATATCTGAATTTATTGTCAAAAATGCACTATATATGGCGGCACTGCGTAAGTCCTGTCTAAGTGAAAATCCCCATACCTAAAGACTGAGGAATATGTCAAACGTTTGATCTAGTCAAGTTGATAAATTCGATCTAGTCAAGTTGATAAATTGGTATTTTTGTTTAACAACCCAATCAAGAATTAGACGGTTAACTATTTCGGGACATTCATCGTGGGCACAATGACCAGCGTTATCTAATTCTATAAATTCTAAACGGGGATTAAGTTGGGAAAACTGACTGGGATTAGCAAACTTGGGAGGAATTAATAAATCTTGCTTGCCCCAAATTAAAAGCATAGGAAGTTCCAGGCTAGGGAGTATAGCTTTTACACTAGGACCTAACTTAGTGCTACCCATAATCTTAAATAAAATACAAAAAGCACGAGCAGCACCCTTATCCCTCGGCGGTCCTGCTAATATACCCACCAGTTCTTCTGTGATTATATCGGGATTACTATAAGCAAGTTTAACCCAGCGACGAATTATTGAGCTTCTGCGAAGGATAAAGAATAAACCCCTCAACAATAGTGGGGAAGCAACAATATTTTGAATCAATTCAACAGTAGGTAAACACCAACTTGGAATTACTTCTGCTTGAGCAGCTGGGTCTGGTAAACTAATCATTACTAATCCTGCAACCATATCCTTATATGTACCAGTTGCTACTAAAGATATTAATGAACCAATAGAGTTACCCACTAATATTACTGGCACTTGAATAAAAGCCTGCCAAAACTCGTATACTTGCTCTACCCAAAAGTTAGTATTGTAGTTGGCGATCGCCTTTTCCGAAGCGCCAAAACCCAACAAATCTAGGGCATAGACTGTATGTTTTTGACTTAATACATTGATATTTTGTCGCCAATGGCCAATGGAAGCACCAAAACCATGTAAAAGTAGTATGGGAGGGTTTTGTAGATTTTGGCCTTCCCTAGTTTCGTAATTACTTTGGCATCGAACATAAGTATAGCGAGTTTGCCATCCTCGCCATACCCAGTCTCGTTGACTACCTATTTTTTTTTGCCAATTACTAGAAATATTACTCACTATAAATCGTAATTTGACTTTTCCCAAAGTTACACTCCTGCCGTATTATACTACTTTGAACTTCGTCAAAGTATTTAAATATTCAGGACTTACACAAGCACACTATATATAGCTTATATGGCATAATCCTCACCAGGTCATGATTTTCTGAGACTTATTTATAACATTCTTTTTTCAAAATGGTATAACCTACCATGTAACTCAGGTGGGCATCCATGTATTCCCCGGTAAATCAAAGATTATACTGGGGGACTTATTACTCTCCCAGACACCCTCGAAAGTGAAATTGCTAAATATCAAAATTTGTCAAGTTCCTAACACAGTGCGGTGTATGATGTTGAGTATAAAAACATCAGTATTAATTAATAGACTTGCATAAAAGTAGTTAATTATGATATAGTTACTGCTATGAACTATATTACATAAGTCTAACCAATATTCTTGCCAACATCATTTTAAGATCCCAATTAATGCCAATCGAAAAAAAAAATAATCGTAATCTCCCTCAAGTTAACGAAAAGATAAGAGTTCCCAAAGTTAGAGCTGTTGATGCCGATGGCCAACAATTGGGGATTGTAGAAACAAGAGAAGCTTTGCGGATGGCCGAGGAAAAAGGTCTCGATCTGGTTATGGTCAGTGATAAAGCTGATCCACCGGTTTGTAGAATAATTGATTACGGTAAGTATCTGTTTGAGCAGAAAAAGAAAGTACAGGATGCCAAACGTAAGCAGCATAATGCGGAAGTTAAGGAAGTGAAGATGCGCTATAAAATTGAGGAGCATGACTATAATGTCCGCTTATCTCATGCAAAGCGCTTTCTCGAGTCTGGTGATAAAGTGAAAGCCACTATTATGTTCCGAGGCCGGGAGATACAACATAGTAACCTTGCAGAAGAATTATTGCAACGGATGGCAACAGATTTAAAAGACTTAGCTGAGATTCAACAAGCTCCGAAAAAGGAGGGACGCAGTATGATGATGTTGTTATCTCCTAAAAAGTAAAGTTGAACATTTATAGTATTTACAGCAGGTTCTAAGTATATTAAATACAAATATTGAAGTAAAACTCAGCTATTAACTATCCTTCTATAGGTCTATAATGGGAGTTAAAATGTTTCATTAATATGTACTATTAATTTTTGTAGTTGGTGGGGATCCGTTATCTAGGAATTTTTTGCTCACCGCTAAGTGCTGTTCGCGGGGCATTATTTCAGGAAAAGCTGATAGATATTTAATAGTCAAACCTTTGTAGTTCTGGCATCTGGATAGGGAAAGCTGTACCTCACCCTTAATGAAAATAGAAGACCTCACATCATAATCAAAACTTTGTAGGGACATTTATTTGTAGGGACATTTAATGGAACGCCCCTGCTCTAGTCTATCCATAAAAAACTGCTGTAATTCTTAATTATTAGATTCCAGCAGTTTTCTGGTCAATAAATAAATCACAGAAAAAAAATGAAACCCAGCTCTGGGCTGTTATAGTTATTTTAATTTAGATTGAGACAACTACTTTTTTCTATAAGTAAGTTTCTGGAGAAAACGTGTTTCATTTTTATTTTAAATAACTATACATACAATAGGGGTTGGACATTGAATACAACGTCCCCATCTTTATCTAAATGTTGACAGAAGACCCGTGCTATCCCGTAGGGGAGCGTCGGGATCAATACCAATCAATCTTGTAGTTTTACAAATAATCTGTTAGGATGTGAATATTGAAAAGTAGGCAGCAGATGCTTGAAAAAGCATACAAATTTAGGCTTTACCCAACTCCTCAGCAGACCAACAGTGCTGAGTATAACTTTGGGCTGCTTCATTACGTCATCAACTTAGCCTTAACTGCCAGGACTCAAGCTTGGTATGAACACCAAGAACAAGTGGGGTACAAACAAACCTCAGCTATGCTGACGAACTGGAAAAAATAGGAAGATTTAGATTTTCAGCAGTGAAGTAAGTAGTGTACCACTCCAGCAAGTTTTAAGACATTTACAAACTGCTCTCACCAACTTTTTTGGCGGACGGACTAAATGTCTGTTCCTTCTTGAAATTGCGCAATGGTGGAAGTGTTGACTTTACCAGGTCAGCATTCAAGTGGAAAAATGGCCAAGTATATCTAGCTAAATGTGCAGAACCATTACCTATTAGATGGAGTAGGCAACTACCAACAGGTTGTATGCCTAGTATAATTACTGTCAAACTTGAGTCTAGTGGTACATGGTCTGTATCTTTGAGAAATTTTTGACACCAGAGATTTAAGACTCGATCCGACTAAGAAACAAGTTTGCATTAACTTGGGTACTTGCCTGCTTACTAACTACCAGGGATGGAGAAAAAGTGGCTAACCCAAAGAATCTTCAGAAGTTACACAAAAAATTAAGGCATGATTAAAAGTCTCTAAGTTGAAATTGATATAAAAAGTCTAATAACTATAAGAAAGCTAGACTTAAAGTAGCAAAAATACACGCCTTGATTAAAGATTCAAGACTAGACTACACTTCAACAGCTAACAACTCGACTGATTAGAGAAAACCAAACTATCGTAGTTGAGGATTTAGACATAAAAAACATAGTCAAGAACCATAAATTAGCTAGAGTAATAAGTGATGCTATATGGGGAGAATTAGTCAGGCAATTAAAATACAAAGCTGAATGGTATGGTCGTACATTAATAAAAATTGACTGATATTTTCCTAGTTCGGTCGCGTTGGTCTAATTGTGGTCATATAGTAAAAAAAATACCTTTAAATATTAGAGAATGGGACTGTCCTGAATGGGCTAGTCACTATGACAGGGACATAAATGCGCATTTTGAACATTATGGCTGCTCGAGGAGCAGTAGTCAGTCTGGGTCGAAGTCTTTATACCTGAAGAGAGTAAATCTCGCATATGCGCTTTGCTATGAAGTATAAAGTCCCTAACAGCAATGAAGCTGGAATCCCGCACTATCTCGAGTATAGCAGCTTTGGGAGGATGTGAATGAGTCGGTAACTCAACCCTAACCCCGACCCTGGAGTGGAAGTAGGGGAGTAGGAGAGTGGGGGAGTAGGAGAGTAAGGGAGTAGGAAAGTGGGGGAGTAGGGGAGTAGGGGAGTGAGAGAGAAGTAAACAATAAAAATAATTGATATACTACTGGTTAATAATCATCAAAAGAGTTATTAAACTTGTGTTAACTACTTCATAATTGAAGTATCACCTAACTATAGGATTAATACATGGTCATTGGTGTTACATAATCGGGGAATAATTAGATTAAAGGTAAATGCAGGGTAAAAGCATATAATAAATTCTAGTTTCTTGTTTGAGTGGTTAAGTCCTATATATTTTGTTATCTCTGACAATATTTGACTATCTTGATGTAGAACGTTTAGCATATTTGATTGACTATACACTTTAGTAACAATTCAGTAAACTACATGGAAGTGGGAAATTTCAAAAGTTATACGGGATTAGGAGATAGACTGCTCAGATCTCTCAATCTCCGTTCTGAGGAAGTAGAGCGAACCTTATTAATGTTTTTGGTCTATACTCTTACTTCTGTAGGATTAATTTGGTTAGAACTGAGTACAGTTAGTCTATTTTTAGACGAATATGGTGCTGATAAACTGCCTTGGATATATATTGCTAGTGCTGCCATAGGTTCAGGCCTGGGGTTTGTCTATTCCTGGCTACAAAAAGTTATGCCTCTACGCCGAGTCATAGTGGTAATTCTATTATTAATGGCAGTTCCTTTATTCTTCTTTAGATTTGGGATTGGCATTGAGAATATCAAGATAGCTGGTCTGAGTTTAGCTTTTATTACTACTTTTCTGATGTGGTTATGGGTAGAAGCTTGTTACTTGCTTAATGATTTGAATACTTCAATTACAGGTAACCAGTTATTTAATATTAGAGAAATTAAAAGGACATATCCAATCATAAGTAGTGGTTTTTTAGTGGCAGGAGTAATTAGTGGATTTTCTTTGCCTTTAATACTATATTTTGTGTCACTGGATAATGTTACAATAGTATCCTGCTTAATGGTAGTATTGGGCTCAGGAATACTGTTTTATTTATCAGAGAAATATCAACAATCTTTTCCTGATTCTAGCCGTTGGATACCAGAAGAGGAGGAACAGGAATTCTCTACTCGGAAAATCAAAGGACCTCTACAAAGTTATATATTGCCATTAATCATATTTTTTGTAATGGCAGAAGTGCTATATGTATTAATAGACTTTCAATTTTTTTATCAACTAGAATTGCAAAACCAAGCTATTGATGGAGCAAGTCAAATAGCAAGTTTCTTGGGGTTGTTTGAGGGTGTTTTGAGTAGTTGTCAAGTAGTAACTCAATGGTTTGCCTCTAGTCGTCTGGTAGAAAGAACAGGGGTTTTTGGTACAGCAATAATACTACCAGCAGGGGCAATGGCTTTAGGGTTATTTTCTTTTACGGGGGCAATAACAGGGTTATTTTCAGTATTTATAGGATTAGTAATTCTGAGATTTTTAGATGAGTTACTACACTATACATTAATCGAAACTACTGGACCTGTCTTATTCCAACCTTTACCAGAGAATATTCGTAGCGATGTACAAACAATGGTAAATGGGGTAGCAGAGCCCTTTTCTACAGGCTTAAGTGGATTAATAATATTAGCAATTCTCTGGTTATGTAGATTAATATTAGATTCTAGTCAAACTGGGTTTT
The DNA here is from genome assembly GCA_023356605.1 of Trichodesmium sp. MAG_R02. Taxonomy (GTDB): domain Bacteria; phylum Cyanobacteriota; class Cyanobacteriia; order Cyanobacteriales; family Microcoleaceae; genus Trichodesmium. Next base: position 10,563 of record JAKQYE010000130.1, read on the forward strand.
CGGACCAGCAGAGTTTAGTATTTGTGATCGCAATAATAATATCAAGCTTGGTATGGTTAGGAGTAGTATGGTTAATTAGAACGAAATATGTAGGCTTGTTGGTAAGGAGCGCTGAGAAAGGCAGATTTGGTGTTTTAGACGTGGATATGCGGGAATTGAAACGCTCAGTAGTAGAAATTTTGGAAACAGGAACGGCAGAAGAAGATAAGCATTCCTGTATTGAGTTATTAAGTCAAATGGACAAAAAAAATGTAGGTGAGATATTGTCTCCACTACTAGAGGTAATGTCACCTGCATTGCAATTTCAAAGCTTGGAAGTAATGTTGAATCACCCTAATCCAGCTTACCTTCAAAAAGTGCGATCGTTAACCAAAACATCATTACCAGGAGAAGTTTTAGCTTTAGCTTTACGCTATATCTGGCTGACAGAATCAGAACCAGATGTTAATCAACTTAGACCTTATTTACAACCTTTAGTAGACCCAGTAGTAAGAGGTACGGCAGCAGCTTTAATTATGCGTAGAGGGGACATAGAGCAAAAAGCTGAAGCTACTAATATTTTACGCAGGATGATTACTTCTAAACTGGAAAAGGAAAGAGTCATGGGTGTTCGTGCTTTGGGAGAAGCAGATTATTTGCAAGGGTTACGATTGTATATTCCGAGTTTATTGGAGGATGAATCATTGCGAGTACGAAATTACTGTATGGATGTGATTGCTTCTACTCATTTGGAAAGTTATTACCCCTCACTGTTACGGGGTTTATCCTACAAATCAACCAGAGAATCTGCATTGCAAGCATTAGTGAGATTAGGTAATGATGCGATTCCTATGTTAGTGAAGTTAGCAGATGATACTCAAAAATCGGAACTAATACGATTACAGGCTTGGAATGCTATTGGTGAAATTGGCACAATGGAAGCACTAGATTCTCTGGTAAATAGAATGATCACGACTTGGGGTATAACACGTCGTAATATTCTGCGGAGATTATTGAAAATGCCAGGAGAAATAGGAATTGAAGGGGTACTGGAACGAGTAGGTCGCAGTGGAGTTGAAATTTTAGTAGAGCAAGAGTTGATGTTTTTGGGACAGATTTATGCAGGTATAGTAGACTTGTCTGGGGTAAATATTAATTCAATGAGTTCTTACTCTGCTGCTTTAGAGGAAAGTAATGGAAAACTCACTACTGATTATACAGGAATATTTTTGCGGTCTTTACAATTGTTGGAGTCAGATGCTACAGAACAGTGCTTTTTGTTAATGAAGCTTCTTTATCCATTAGGTTCTATTCAGGCAGCAGCTTTTAATATTAAGTCAGACTCCCGTTCAAATGTGGCTCGTGGTTTGGAAATTTTGGATAATACTGTAGATATTTCTTGTAAGCGATCGCTGATTGATATTTTGGATCAAAAGAGTTATGAGGAAAAATTAAATAGTTTATCTGAGATGATTGTTTATCAACCAATGGCTCCTAGCGATCGCTTAAGACACCTGCTAGATTTTCGTCATTTTCTTTCTGACTGGGCCTTAGCTTGCTGTTTACAGATGGCTCGTGTGGCTCGTTGGAGTTTAACAGCAGAACAAACTTTAGTTTGTCTACGCCACCCTACTGGTTTTGTGCGGGAGGCAGCTCTGGCTTATTTACGGATGGCATCTCAACGTGCATTGGTTGAATTATTGCCTAATTTGAGGAATGACCCAGACCCTCTGGTAGCTGCTCAGGTAGAGCAAATGATTGTTGAGTTTGGTATTGGTTAAAGTGAAAAATATTCAGAGTGGATCTACCTATTCATTTCAAAACCTTGCGGGAAGCAGGGAACTCACCTCTAATCCTAACTTTGGAGTAGGAGTAGGGATAAGGAGTATAGTAGCTTACGCGAAACTACTTCAGTCTTCAGAAAAGTATTATTCAATACAGTTTTTTCCGTGAAAAACTATGCTAGCATCAACACCATAACTTGGTTTATTTTGTCAAGTTTTATTTTAAGAAAAATATTTATAAAGTATAGCCTTAGATAGGGGATGAAAAAAATAAACTTCAGTATTTTAAGGCTCTGGGTTTATTGAGAGGTACTGATAACTGATAACTGAAATGACTGAACAACTAGAAACAGAACTATATTTAAGTTCAGAAAAAGACGAACTCTTTGAAAAAGGCCCTTGGCCGAAACCTTTCGCCTTTAATGCCGAAGTAGTCAAAATTTTCGATAATATGGTGTCCCGTTCGGTACCTCTATATAGAGAAGTTGTTGCCGGGGCTGTGCATTGGACGCGAGCATATTATCAAGCCAAAACACGCATTATTGATGTAGGTTGTTCTACTGGTACATTCCTAGAATTATTAGGGCGATTTTTGAAACAACCAGCAATTTTGGTGGGAATTGATAATTCTCCAGATATGCTCAATAAAGCCAAAGAAAAATTAGCTCAAGTAGAACAAATTCATCAAATAGAATTAATTTGTGAAAGTGCTGAAAATTGTTCTTTTGAAAATAGTAGTGTAGTCGTTATGAACTATACCTTACAATTTTTATCTGTCCCTCAAAGACAAAAATTATTACAAGCAATTTATCAAGGTTTAATTCCTGGTGGATTATTATTTTTAAGTGAAAAAAATCGGTCTGAATGTCCTCAATTTCAAGAAACAATTACTCACCATTATGAAGCTTTTAAAGCTAAAAACGGTTATGCTCAAAATGAAATAGAACGCAAAAAAGAAGCACTGGAAAATGTACTAATTCCACTGAGAGAAGCTGAACAATTAAAAATGTTAAAGGAGAGCGGTTTCCAATATATAGAATCATTAATAAAATTGCATAACTTTGTCTCATTTGTGGCGTTAAAATGCGATTAAATCAAAAAATACAGAGTAACAAAAGAAATATTTTTATCAGTTAAAATTTCTGTGTTAATATTTACAATGTCTATCTTATTCATAAATCTATGAGGTTCTCTCATGTTGACTCTTTATCACACCCCTATATCTCTTAACTCCCGTCGTGTCTGGGTAACACTGATAGAAAAAGGACTTGAGTTTGAACTAGTAGAAATAAAACTCAGTGGAGAACAATTTCAACCTGATTTTTTAGCAATTAATCCTTTCCACCACGTTCCTGCCTTAGTAGATGATGATTTTAGTATAGTCGAATCTTTGGCAATTCTTGACTATTTAGAAGCCAAATATCCTACTCCTAAGATGTTACCTACAGAGGCCAAAGACCTAACAATTGTGCGAATGGTACAAATGGTAAGTGTTAATGAATTGTTGCCTGCTATATATCCATTAGTGCAACGAATTTTAGATTTACCCGGAGAAGATCCAGAAAAAGTTGAGCAAGCAGAGCAGAAAATTGCCACAGTCCTAACATTCTTTGATAAATTATTGGATGATCGTCCTTATTTTGGTAGTGACAATTTAACTTTAGCTGATGTTGTTGCTGGTACTATTATCCCTATATTGTCATCTAGAGGTGGTATTTCTTTGGATAACTATCCTAAAATTAGTACTTGGTCTAGTGACTTAATAACACGTCCGGCATGGCAAAATTCTGAGGCTACAGAAGAAGCATTTGCCGAATTTAGATCTAATATGTTAGCCAGAATGGAGCAAAACTAAAGAGAAAGTATAGCACTAGGCATCTAGGGTGTGGACATTGTTAAATCCCGAAAATCCCTTGAGATTATTTTTAAGTTTTAACTTACCGAAAAATTGGGTTTAAAGTCTCGCCCATAAGCGGGCGACTTTTTAGTTTATTTTTTTCCGCAGGTTATGCTATCATACTTTTTAGTTCAAAAGTCATTCGTGGAAAATTAGATTTATCAATTAGTGAGTGGGAACGTCCTACATTGTGGGGCTAAACATTATCCAGACGAAAATGCAGTAAGAAATATATTAGTCGCGGGTGGGCATGCCGAGACAGAAAGATGAGACTTTAATGCTGCGGTCAACGAGGGAAAACTATAACAATGAGCCCTCACGTATTTGCATATTACTATTTATTATTGTCTTTAAATGTAGCACAAATTTATGCTACTATTACCAATACTTTCACATATATTAGACTTGTCGCTTTATAACTCAAAAAACAGGCAAACCCTTGTCATGTAAGTATTTTAGCTATTAGCAAGTTAAAACTCCAGGAATTATTGCTATGTGTTAATTTGAGGGGTTTTTTCCATCTATTTAGCGACAACTCTATTACATTAGTAGCAATTTGTATTATGTAAACATACCAGCGCACTTTGCTATATCTGAATAAGTAGCTTGAGCTTTCTTGGGATTTCAAGGCTGCTATTGAAGATACTCACAGGACTATGATGTTGAGTTTTTCCCTCGCTGCGACCATAAAAAATTGTCATGCCCCATATGTTTCACCATCGTTATTCACTAGTATCATGTATTATTTTTGATGCACAAAGAGAATCAATATGGTATAGGATTTTATTTTTTGTTGGCTTGATAGTGATTGTTACAATATTTTTAATTAATCTATTAAAACCTAAAATAATGTGTGATGAGTATGAAAAATAGCCTGAGAATTTTTAAGCTCTAAACTTGTCTTGGACAAGATTTTAAAAAGAGTTTAAAGTTCAACTATTTAATGACAAATACTAGTTTTTTTGTACTCTGGGTTTATAGTAAATTTATCCATATTTATAGGAGATTTGATGAGTCTGCTAGTTTCAATAAAATTTCTGAATTACACAGTTTTCTTATGGTTTACAACTGTAGGAAAATTTATAGGAAAGTCCCTACAAGGCTTTTTTTTCAAAGATGTGTGTTCCAACTTTATTTGCTCTTAAGCACTATATGTATGATTTTTATACTTTGCTGTTTCTTATCTGTAATAGTTGTATTCCCTTTCAATATTGGTTCAGTAATCTCAAAACCATATACTTATCGGACTGATAACTGATAACTAATAACTGATAACTAAAATGACTATGTTCAACAAAAAAATCGGCTATGTTTCCCCAGATTATATATATAAATATCATACTCTTATCAACACAGAAGTAATATTAAAAACCCGTCAAGAAAGACAAACAAAATTATTTGAACTCCCTAACCAAAAATATTATGAAGCAGTACAAACAATAGCAGATATTCAAACCGACTTTTTCGACTTTTCTAGTGCAGTTATCAAAGTCGGTCGCCCTGAGGAACTTTCCCCAGACCAAAAACAAAGGTTTCACCACTCGCTGCAAACATTTTGCCCTTGGAAAAAAGGCCCCTTTGAACTATTTGGTATGACTATAGATGCAGAATGGCGTTCCGACTGGAAATGGGAGCGCATTTTACCACATATTAGTTCTCTGAAAAATCGCAAAGTTGCTGACATTGGTTGCCACAACGGTTATTTTATGTTTCGGATGGTCTCTCAACAACCGGAATTAGTCATCGGTTTTGAGCCCTACAGCAAACATTTCTGGAACTTTCAACTTATTCAAAATATCGTCAAACAAAAAATGCTGGCATTTGAACTTTTAGGGGTGGAACACATTCACTACTATCCCCAATTTTTTGACACCATTTTCTGCCTGGGTATTCTCTATCATCACACCGACCCCATTGGTTTATTACGGAAAATAGGACAAGCGTTAGGGCCGAAAGGTGAAATTATTATTGACTGTCAAGGCATTCCTGGAGATTTACCAGTGGCACTTACTCCCCAAAAACGTTACGCACAAGCGCGGGGTATTTGGTTTCTCCCTACCCAGTCTTGTTTAGAAAATTGGATAGGGAGAGCGGGGTTTAGGGATATCAATTGTTTTTTTGCTGCACCTTTGTCTGTTGAAGAGCAACGACGCACTACCTGGGCTAATATTGATAGTTTACCAGAGTTTCTTCATCCTCACAACCCATCCTTAACTGTTGAAGGTTATCCCGCTCCTTGGCGTTATTATGTGATCGCGCGGAAGTAATTTGATTAGGACTTACCCAAAGGCCCTAATAAGGGCCTGGTTATTAATTCTGAAGGCATTTACATATAAAGGCCTTACCTTGATTTATATGGAAGGCCTGGCTGTTTATATTGAGGTAATAGCCAATTAAATTAGGATTTAGGTGATGGCTATTACAGCACTTTTGATGATGGTGAGTTGACATCCTCCACGGTCATTAGGCACGGGGAAACAACCGAGCCGTAGCTCAGATGCGGGTAGACGTTTCACGGGCTGCCGCTACTTTGGCAGTAGTTTTATACTTGCCGATCCGTCCGTTTTTTTTGTCTGGGATTGCTCACCCGCGATTAATACATTTCCTGTGAACTAAAAATCATTGTAACATGACCTGTGAAAAAAAATCAACTAAAAAGTCGCCCGCTTATGGGCGAGGCTTTAAACCCAATTTTTCGGTAAAGTGACAACAATGAGTGAACCAATTTCTGATATCATTTATACCGTTTCTCAAAAGTAATGCTATATCTAGAAGGTTGACGAATTGAACTTTTTTTGATTCAAAAGTTTTGGTGATTTTTTGGAGTTTTTTAAGTAACAAATTTACATTTTTAAAATTACTTGATTTTTTTACCTTTTATTATCAATACTTTCAAATAAACAACTCTACTAAATCTTTCACACTTTGTTTTTTTATATTACTCTAAATAGACTTCTAATTTTAATGTATTAAAGTCCCCAATAAGTCCATTTTCTCCTGGGAATTCTAAATATTAGCCATTCTTAATTAATTCTTTGCCATTTATCAAGTTTTTCTCTTTCAAAGGAAATTTGTAGAGAAAATATTTGTATATATTCCAAAAGGAGAAAAATTTACCTAGGAGTTAATAACTTAGATTATGGAGGTGAGTCGGAGCAGAATATTTCAAATCTCACAAAGCATAACACAAGAAGAACATAGACAAATCAAAAAATGTTAGTTTTGTTTGTGGAAAAAATAAATCAAACTAACAATCCAATAAAGGCTTTATCTGAGTTACCTGATGAAGCTAGATGGTTTATTGAAAAATACCTTTCTAATTTCCATGAATATGTGGAGAAAGGAAAAAGTATAATCGATAACCAATAATTGATAACCCATAATTAAAGAAATCATGCAACCTAAACAAATCCTGAGAAGCCGTTATCAAATAATTAAATCTTTGGGAAGTGGAAGCTTTGGAAATACCTACTTAGCTCAAGATTTAGACTTGCCAGGAAATCCTAAATGTGTAGTCAAACATCTAAAACCAAAAACCTTAGACTCTACAGTTATAAATATTGCTAGAAAGTTATTTCAAAGAGAAGCAGATACCTTATACAAATTAGGTAACAACTCAAACAAAATACCAAGATTATTTGCCCATTTCGAAGAAGGAAAAAAAATTTACCTAGTACAAGAATATATAGAAGGGCAAGATATAAGTACGGAATTAACTACAGGAAAAAAAATCAGTGAGTTTGATACTATTTCCTTACTAAAAGGAATATTAGAGGCATTAACAATAGCTCATGAAAATAATATAATTCATGGAGATGTAAAACCACAAAATTTGATGCGTCGTAACTCAGATAGCAAAATAATATTGATAGACTTTGGAGCTGTAAAAGAAATATAGCAATCCCATATTGGTCGCAACAGATATAATAGTAAGAATAACAGATCTAAGAAAAAGACAAAAAATGAATATTATAGATGAACTAAATGATTTTATTAATCAAACATGCATAGT
>JAKQYE010000131.1:0-839 GCA_023356605.1 Trichodesmium sp. MAG_R02
GAAAAAGACCGAATAGATTTGCTGCGGGGTCTATGGGATAGTGGTGGTTGTGATCATAAAAAGTTGCTTTATTATCAAAGTTTTTCTCCTCGGTTATTATCACAAGTTGGCAAGCTTTTGGGAAGTTTAAAAATAGATTATTATCTGGCAGATAATTATGTTGAAGTTTCTGATAGGTCTCGGTTTATTTATCTATTGGGAAATTCCCAAATACCAAACCAAAAAAAAGAAGAAATTAGGGAAAGTTATCTACCTATTTTCTCTTTAGCTTTGGTAACTGGTTTAGAAAATTCTATTCCCCAAACAGAGAGTTATACCCAGAAAATTCTGGAGTTTTCCCTGGAAAAAACAACTTTATTTAGACAAAGGAATTTCTCAGATATACCTCTGGTAGAAAATTGGGAAAAAGTCGGGAACAACCATCTTATGACTTCCTCCTTTACTAGGGTAACTGATTTCGAAAATTCGACTCTCCAGAGGGATAGTTCGAGTCAGATAATTCTGGAGTCTTTCTTGCCAAAAGCTACCTTATTTAGACAGACTAATTTCTCAGATATACCTCTGGTAGAAGATCGGGAAAAAGTTATGAAAAACCATCTTATGACTTCCTATTTTACTAAGGTAACTGATGTGGAAAATTCGATTCTCCAGAGGGATAGTTCGAGTCAGATAATTCTGGAGTCTTTCTTGCCAAAAGCTACCTTATTTAGACAGACTAACTTATTTAGACAGACTAATTTCTCAGATATACCTCTGGTAGAAGATCGGGAAAAAGTTAGGAAAAACCATCTTATGACTTCCTATTTTACTAAGGTAACTGATGTGGAAAATTCGACTCT
>JAKQYE010000131.1:939-1940 GCA_023356605.1 Trichodesmium sp. MAG_R02
CCAGAGGGATAGTTCGAGTCAGATAATTCTGGAGTCTTCCCAAGAAAAAACAAGTTTATTTAGACAGAAGAATTTCTCAGATATACCTCTGGTAGAAAATTGGGAAAAAGTTAGGAAAAACTATCTGATGACTTGCTATTTTACTAAGGTAACTGATGTGGAAAATTCGACTCTCCAGAGGGATAGTTCGAGTCAGATAATTCTGGAGTCTTCCCAAGAAAAAACAAGTTTATTTAGACAGAAGAATTTCTCAGATATACCTCTGGTAGAAAATTGGGAAAAAGTTAGGAAAAACCATCTAGAGATTTCCCCTTTGACATCTGCCACTGTTTGGGAAAACTCCATTGCTAAAACAGAGAGTTCAAGTCAGAAAATTCTCGAGTCTTTCTTGCCAAAAACTCCCTTATTTAGACAGACTAATTTCTCAGATATATCTCTGGTAGAAAATTGGGAAAAAGTTAGGGAAAACCATCTTATGACTTCCTCTTTTACTAGGGTAACTGGTTTAGAAAGTTCGACTTTCCATACGGAGAGTTCAAGTCAGAAAATTCTCGAGTCTTTCTTGCCAAAAACTCCCTTATTTAGACAGACTAATTTCTCAGATATACCTCTGATAGAAAATTGGGAAAAAGTTAGGGAAAACTATCTTATGATTTCCTCTTTTACTAGGGTAACTGATTTAGAAAATTCGACTCTCCAGACGGAGAGTTCTACTCAGAAAGTTGTGGAGTCTTCCCTGGAAAAAACAACTTTATTTAGACCAAGGAATTTCTCAGATAGACCTCTGGTAGAAAATTGGGAAAAAGTCGGGAAAAACCATCTTATGACTTCCTCTTTTACTAGGGTAACTGATTTCGAAAATTCCACTCTCCAGACGGATAGTTCGAGTCAGAAAATTCTGGAGTCTTCCCTGGAAACAACTACTTTATTTAGACAGAGGAATTTCTCAGATAGACCTCTAGTAGAAAATTGGGAAAAAGTTAGGAAAAACCATCTTATTA
>JAKQYE010000131.1:2040-7304 GCA_023356605.1 Trichodesmium sp. MAG_R02
AGAAAATTCCACTCTCCAGACGGAGAGTTCGAGTCAGAAAATTCTGGAGTCTTCCCTGGAAACAACTACTTTATTTAGACAGAGGAATTTCTCAGATAGACCTCTAGTAGAAAATTGGGAAAAAGTTAGGAAAAACCATCTTATTACTTCCTCTTTTACTAGGGTAACTGGTTTAGAAAATTCCACTCTCCAGACGGAGAGTTCGAGTCAGAAAATTCTGGAGTCTTCCCTGGAAACAACTACTTTATTTAGACAGAGGAATTTCTCAGATAGACCTCTAGTAGAAAATTGGGAAGAGTTTGATCGGGAAATCTATGAAAAAACTTATTTACAGGATACTAGACTTGTTTATGTTGTCTCTGTGGAAGAAGCAGGAAAAGCAGAATGTTTTGATTTAGAAATGGAAGACCAAAACTCACCTTATTTTTTAGCCGAAGGAATAGTAGTTCATAATTGTTACCAAGAACAAATTATGAAAATGGCTCAAGATTTGGCAGGATATTCTTTAGGAGAAGCAGATTTATTACGCCGTTGTTTGAGTGGTTCGACAAAAGTAATAGATGCAGCAACAGGCAACTTGGTTAGTCTGAAAGAAATAGCTGCAAAACCTGAGTATTGGTTGAGTCGAAAAGTCTTTTCTTTAGACATCAAAAGTCAACAAATTGTGCAACAACCAATAACAGAAATTCATCCTAATGGTGTGCAAGATGTTTGGCAAATTACTACTCGTACAAACCGGAAAATTCGCGCCACACACGACCACCTTTTTTATACAGTTTTAGGATGGAAACCTTTAAAAGATTTTTCCGTAGGCGATCCCTTAGGTTTACCAAAGAAAATTCCGATTAATTATAGCAGTCAAATATCTGATGCTCAAATTAAACTTACTGCTTATTTAATAGGTAATGGATATCTATCTACCAAGAGTCCATATTGTAGTTATTTCTGTAATAGTGATGGGGAATTAATTACTGATTTTAATAGCTGTGTACAAGAATTATTTGGCTCTTCAGCACCCATCGACAAACAACTGCATTCAGGAAAAAAATTAGTTACTTATGTCCGTATAGGTTTTATTTCAGCTTTTAAAATTTGGGTAGATAATCATCTCAAACTCACTAATTCACTGGTTCAAGAAATTCCTAATTGGGTATTTTCTTTGTCTAAGAGTCAGTTACAACTTTTCTTAGGAATTTTATGGTCAGCAAATGGTAGTTTTGACAAAACAATTGGGCATACAGATTATAATTCTACCTCAAAGGTTTTAGTCAAACAAATCCAACATTTACTTCTACGTTTAGGTATTGTTTCTCTGTTCAATATTAATAATAAAACAGATCAAAGTCAGCTTGATATTTCTTACGGAGTCAAAATTACAGGCCCTGAGGATATGCTCAAGTTTTGTGAATTGATAAATCTATATTTGAGTAGTTACAAATATAAGCTTTGTCAAAGTTGTTATTTAGTTATCAAATCTCAGCAAAAGAATCAATCTAAACATTACCTACCTCCCAAAATTTTTAGCTTAACTGTAACAGCTCAAAAACCTAATGGTATGACTAGGGTAAAAATAGATAAAGCTGTCAGTACATGTAGTAGCAAAATGTTATCAGATTTGACTTTTAAAAACACCCTCGGCAGGAGTTTATCCCCTCATCAAGTTAATAATTTTGCCACAGCTTTGGCAGATGAAGAATTGAAAGCAATAGCTAATTCTGATATTTTTTGGGATGAGATTACTTCAATAGAATATATCGGTAAAGAAGAAGTTTTTGATTTGACAATTCCTGAAACTCATAACTTCATTGCTAATGATTTTATAGTTCACAACTGCATGGGTAAAAAGAAAGTCTCGGAAATGGAGAAACACCGAGAAATATTTATTGATGGTGCAACTCAAAGAGGAGTTAATTCTGCAGTGGCAGAAGATTTGTTTGAACAGATGATTAAATTTGCTGAATATTGTTTGACCTATGAGACAGAAATTATGACAGTAGAATATGGTCCTATTCCTATTGGTAAAATTGTAGAAAATCGGATTGAATGTACGGTTTATACGGTAGATAAGAATGGATATATTTATACACAACCAATTGCCCAATGGCATAATCGAGGTATGCAGGAAGTTTATGAGTATAGCCTGGAAGATGGAACAGTAATTCGGGCAACACCAGAACATAAGTTTATGACTGAAGACGGTCAAATGCTGCCTATTGATGAAATTTTTGAGCGTAATTTGGATTTGAAGTGTTTAGAGGAGCCATTCAGTGGTCTATGAGGTATCAGGTCAAAAGGCTTCCCCAAAGTTCGAAGAAATGTCTAGGCCTAAAAATATTTAAAATAACAGAGTAAAGAACTATCTGAATATCTTAGCCCTCAAAACATGAGTCTTCCAGACTGGGATTAGAACCAATTTTCTAATGGAGCAGTGAAAACTTATAAAGTTCCAAGTAACCATATATCAATGGCCACAGAACCTCATGTTTAGGTTTTCGATTATATGCTTATGGCAGTTTTCATGTCGGCAGACCACAGTAGGGACGTTGCATGTAACGTCTCTGCAAGGCTGTGTTTATGGCGATGTAGTCCATCAATTTTAAAAGGGCTGTATGGCTTGCATTGAACAAGCAAAATTGAAAGGCAAATATAGCCATGAGCTCTCACATCTTTACATATTACTATTGTCTTTAAATGTAGTATAAATTTCTGCTACTATTACCGATACTTTCATATATATTACATTAGTAGTGATTTGTATTATAGAAACATACCAGCCCATGTTACTATAATATTCCGGGAAGGTTAATTCCCAAACTCCTTACGTTCCAGGATATTTACACAACCTAATAAAATCCTGAAAGTCAATCCTCCAGCAATTAATATCCCTACCCACTCTAAATATGGTATGTATGGCAACTGTCTCACAACTTCATCAATAACTTCAACATTAATAGGTTGAATAATCTCAAAATATTGCTGATAGAGGAACACATACAATGTGCCAAACCCACCTATCAGCAATACAGATGACAAACTGCGCAAAATCAATGCTAACGTTAGAGCAGACCTGTTAACTGTTAATTCAAAAGGTACAGTTCGCTGTCGGACTTGAGGCAGAATCAGATCATTATACTGACTAACAGTATCCGAGAACTTCTGAAATGATGCCCTAATATTCTCAGGACGCAGACTATTTATTAAAGCACGGCGATCAGCTTCCTTATTGTACTTTTTGATAATCTTGAACGTATTTAGTTCTGGCAAGAGATATTGCAGTGAGCCATCCAATGCAAAGAAAGATCTACTAACTTTCAGAAATGCCCAGTTAGTTGGTATTTTGTACCCAAAGGCTACATTAGTCACTTCTTGAGTAGCCCTACCCAAGGACTTTTCCCGATATGATAATCCCTTGAGTTCAGACTTAGCTGACCAAGAATCAAATCCGCGAGCCATCTCCACCCTGACTCTAGGAATGTTTGCTTTCGGAACATCTACACCAAACCGAATATAATAATCAGAAGCCCTAGGAAAATCTCCCTCTGACAGAGCATTTATATAACTCAAATAAATTTTTCTCAATTCTGCGTCCAGAGTTCCCGTACTTCCCAAATCAATTAATACAAACTTGCTTTTGCGTAACAAAATTATATTACCTGGGTGTAAGTCTCCATGATAAAGATTATCTTCAAAGATTTGTCGTAATAAGGAAACGTAGAGTTTTTCGGCAACTTCTTTGCGGTCTACATCGTTTTCATCATCCCACCGCTTCACTTTAGCGCGATCGCTCAGTAATTCCTTAATATAATCCGCCATCAAAACACCGTCAATAAATTCCATCACCAAAACTCTACGTTTACAATATTTCTGATATACTGTTGGAACATATATTTTATGGAATTTGAGGTTCTTTTTCATCCGACGACCGTTAGCAGCTTCATAGCGGAAATCCAACTCTTCCTTGAAAGTCTTGTCTAGTTCCACTACAAATTCATCCCAACGGAAGTAACTAGCAAAATTTAAATATACCAACAACTTAACAAAAATCTTAATTGTATCTAAATCTCGCTGGAAAGCATCTGCCAAACCAGGACGCTGAATCTTAACAACTACAGGAATTTTCTTTTTCTTTTTATCTTTCTTTTTGAGCAAAACTGCCCTATGAATTTGAGCAATAGAGGCAGCTGCCAGAGGTTGCTCATCAAAACTCTCAAATATTTGATCTATAGGGGCACCCAATTCTGATTCAATAGTTGAGCGTGCGATCTCAAAAGGAAACCCAACAGCTTCATATTGCAAGCTTCGTAATTGTTCACATATCTCATTCGGAAAAAGGTCTGTTCGTAGTGCTAGTACCTGACCGACTTTTACCCAAAAACCACCAAACTCTTCAAAGATTTCTCGTAATTGAGTGGCTGTTTTTTGGATATCCGACTTACCAGTAAATCTGCGAATTTGTACCCCTAAAAAATAAACTAGGAATCGCAAAAAAACATAGGAGGTTGATAAGCGACGGGTGTCCAGCTTCTCCACGACCTTTACTTTTTTTCGCTTTTTTTTCTCAATTATAGGTGTAGGGATATATCTCTTGTTGATCATCTTTTGAAATAGACCGATAAATTTTTATTAATTGTCAGGACTTACGCAACGGCACTATGTATAGTGGCAATATCTTAAAAATGATAATTTTTGACACCATACATAGCGGTACTGCGTAAGTCCTAAATTGTGTAATTTATCTTTCATTCCCAAGACTTACCCATGAATATCAAATAATACAATAATATCTGTAGGGGTTAACGGCCGTTAAACCCACTAGATACGGTGGTTCTGGGTGAGTCCTGATGGAATTAGGACAATGATATGGAATTAGGGCAATGATTAGGTTTACTGATAATTAAAATATCAAAAGTTTATTCCACTTTGTACATCAGAAGCACCCAGGATTTAAGATAGCTAAAAATTTCTTCGCAACAGAATAGGCGAATCTTTGTAGTCCTGTATAGTAATGGTTTTTTACTAAAATGGGGATAGGGTGATTGGGAGGTAGGCCTCAAGGGGTGATGCAAAGTATCTTTCCCACTCTGGGACTATGATCTTGAGTTTTTTCCTCACTCCGGGGGTAAAAAATTGTGATGCTCTCATTTCCTTCACTATGGTAAAAATCATCTAGTGCAGGGACCAAGCCCTGGGTGGGCATACCTCATAACAAGGTCAAGCGCTGTATGAGTTAGGGTAGGAACCAGGACTCAAAACTCAGGAGTTAG
>JAKQYE010000131.1:7404-17659 GCA_023356605.1 Trichodesmium sp. MAG_R02
TCCTTCACTATGGTAAAAATCATCTAGTGCAGGGACCAAGCCCTGGGTGGGCATACCTCATAACAAGGTCAAGCGCTGTATGAGTTAGGGTAGGAACCAGGACTCAAAACTCAGGAGTTAGAATTAATGGGAATTAATTAGGAGGTAAAAGTCATAATTGTCCTTTAATTTTTTTTGTCTTTGTTTGAGCTAAATTTTAATATTCACAAGCTTTGTTAGGCTTAATTTAGGATTTTGACGATAATTTTTGGGTTGAGATTTTTGCCAGCTTATTTGAGGTTCTTTCAAGAGTGAATAATAATTGATTGGAGATTTAAAAACAAGAATTAAATAACATTCTAACTCAGACAAATCCCAATCTCTTACTCGTGAAGCTATCTTAAAGCTTCATCCCTTTATTGAGCTGTTAAATAACTTTTTGCACCCTTATCTGATAATTGAGAGCCCTCGATGCCTTGTTCATTAAAATGTCCTTTCTATTTTCCCCACAAAAGTTTTTGACATATTTAAGATTGAGGCAATTACTTCATAAGTCTATCTTCATAAGTCTATCCTTATAGAGATAGTTTAATGGCCGAGGCTATTTTTAATTCTCTCTTATGTCTATTTATCTTCATCTATTCATAGAGTTCTTTAATTTAGTTTTCGTTTTTTTTAGATTTATCCATAAATTGGACTTGAAAAACTATCCAATTAGATTTTACCAAATCAGGATTACTTATTTCCCTATCTCAAATAAAAACCCCATATAAAATCAAAATTAAATTAATATATAGTTATTCCAAATAAGAATGGGGCGCTTTTTCAGCTAAAACCTTTTCAAGCCAGGAAGACCTGGTCTCAATCTTAACCAGAATGACTATAGTTATCATCATGACTGAATGAAAATCTCTTATTCTTTATGGTTTTCATCCTAAAAACTGCGGAAAAATTTCTACTTCTTATGGACTTTAGACTTTATAGTAACTACTAGGTTAAACATATCATGCAATTAATTACTAGCTTTGGACTATAAAGGTGTCAAAAGATAATTGAAAGGTTTGATTTTCCCTAGGGATAAAAATTTTATATTTCTTAAGAATTTCTAAAATATTTAGTATTGGCGATTTCCCCAGAAAACCATAACACTATCCCCTAAACTCTCATCAATAAATCCTAAGAAATAATCTCCTAAAACTATTATTGAAAATTAATTTACTTTGCCCAAACAATAAGCTTTTATCCCCTGAGAAACGAACCAATCAATTGCCATTTCTACCTGAGTCGGAGATACCAAAACCACAAAACCAATCCCCATATTAAAAGTATTAAACATCCCCTCCTCATTTACATTACCAACTTCAGAAATCCACCTAAAAATAGGAGGAACTTCCCAACTACTCCTATTTATATTAATAGACATTCCCTCTGGCAAACAACGAGGTAAATTTTCTGGTAAACCACCCCCAGTAATATGAGCCATACCATGAATTTCTAAACCAGACTTTGCCGCTGCTAAAATTGGTTTAACATAAATTTTTGTTGGAGTTAATAACAGCTCTGCCAAACTTTTTTGCCCCCAAAAATCTAGACTATCTTGTAGAGAAATATTGCATTCATCAATAACCTTTCTCACCAAACTAAAACCATTACTATGAATTCCACTACTTTCTAATCCAATTGCCACATCACCTACTTTTACCTGAGACCCATCCAAAATCAAACTTTTTTCCACAACTCCCACACAAAAACCAGCCAGATCGTATTCACCAGGGGGATAAAAACCAGGCATTTCTGCAGTTTCTCCCCCAATTAAAGCACACCCCGCTAAACGACATCCTTGTGCGATACCAGAAACTACTTCAGTTAGCTGTTGTTGATTTAATTTTCCTGTGGCCAAATAATCCAAAAAAAATATAGGTTCTGCCCCCGATGTCAACACATCATTGACACACATAGCAACCAGATCAATACCAACGGTATGATGACAATTCAGAGTATTTGCGAGTTTTAATTTTGTACCCACACCATCAGTACCAGAAACCAAAACAGGTTCTTTGTAACCACTTGGTAAAGCAAATAATCCACTAAACCCACCTAAACCTCCTAAAACTTCGGGTCGGTGGGTACTAACAACTAAATTGCGAATATTATCAACAAATTCACGACCAGCTTCAACATCAACACCAGCTTGTTTATAATCCATCATGTCTTAGGCCAAAAATTTCATTGTGTGTTAGAAACAAAATACAAGGGGTTATTTCATGAAGATTATTTTCTTGCAAAAGCAATTTGCATATCTGCATCTAAATCGTACCCAGTTACCAGATCTTATTTTACAACTTGATGTGTAGAACCTGAATTTTAACGATATCTATTTTCTATAATCCTACCATCAGCCTTGTTTCTAGAAAATAAACCAAAAGATTTTTAATATTTGCTTCCCAATTTTAAAAGTTTGTGATAGCCTATTTCAGTTCCTTAATCACACTGAAACATCGAAGAGTCTGAATTATCCGGAATAGTCATCCCTGAACTATACCAAGATAAATCCAACTCAACGAGTGCTACAAAAAACAACTTTATGAAGCACAAAATTTGGACTGGTCTTACTGCTTTCCTCATATTTTCTAATGTGGGTGTAGCTTACTGTTATGCCGATATTCTTCGGGAAGGCAAAATTTATCAGTCGAACGAATCAATATATAGAAGTTTAGAAGCAAATGATAATTCACAAAAAACTGTTGTCAACAGGCAGAGAGATATTCTCGAAGTTAGAGAATACCGATTAAATGTACAAAAAAGACAGAATACTATTACTAAAGTTCTAGCCCATGAACTAGCTGGTCGCCAAGCTGCAACTCTCTACGTTCGTAATATTCCGGTTCTTACTTTTCTTGAGTCTGAGACAACTAGCTTGAAGGCCAATAATCAAAGTTCAGACTCTTCAGTGAAATTAGCTACCATTCCATCTTCCAACTCAGACCAACAAAAAGATTCCCTGTGGAGAGCATCGGTAGTGGCCTCCCGACTCAACCAATTTATTGACAAAAGTCCCAATTTAGAGATTACAGCACAGTGGGATACAGATATTGAAGGCTATACGATTCTGGCCAATGAGAAAAAATTAGTAGAAATAAATGAGCAAACTATTCTGCCAGATACTACCAACGATCTAGCAACAGATACTTTACAAGCAACAAACCGCCTACGGCGACAAGTTAATAATTCTCCTCCTTTAAAAGAAATAGCAAGTAAGCCACGACCTATAGAGCAGTTAGAACTGCAAAAAGTTCCTGTTAGACCAATTACTTTCCAATTTCAAGGCTGGGCCTCTTGGTATGGCCCAGGATTTCACGGCCGCTTAAGTGCTAATGGTGAGCGTTTTAATCAATATGCAATGACTGCTGCTCATAAAACTCTGCCTTTTGGGACAAAAGTACGAGTGACTAATCTAGAAAATGGTAGTTCAGTCATTGTACGAATTAATGACCGTGGCCCATTTATTTTAGGTAGAGTTATTGATTTATCCTCTGCAGCAGCTAATGCTTTAGGCATGATTCAAAGTGGAGTTGTTCCCGTCAAAGTAGAGGTTCTGAAATCTCATGGATCATAGATAAGGTTTTAGCTGGTAGGCGATCGCTTTGATAGCAATTTCGTAAACTTTAGCTACACTTTTATAGTTTTTTTTCTGAGGAGTAATTTGGCCCTTTCCTTGCTATCCTAACCATCTCCCTATCAGAAAAGGGTTTTAAGAAATCCTGATCATGGATAATTTAAAAAGGGAAAGTTTTTGTCGGCTTTCCCCTTATTCAGCTATGCTTTATGAACATTTTTGATTAACATAAAGTTTGACAAAAGAGAGGATTTATGAATTTGCAATTAAATGGATATTTCCCAACAGTAAAAAATTTATAGTCATTTTAAATAAGGATGAAACATACCTCGCCTGAAATACTTTCATAGCAAGAAACACTTGTCTCAATTAAGAGTGTGAAACGACCATACTTAAAGGTAGATTTTCTATGATTTAGTTATTTTTCTATTTTTATAGGATCAGGAATTACGCAAATCAACCTTTAAAACACCATATGTAGGGACGAATGGCATTCGCCCTCAGGTTCATGTAGTGCCCCTGGGTAAGTCCTGAGGATATTTCAATAAAAAAATATACATACATAGGTTTGACCTCTGAACAAATACACTTCTGATATTTAACTTATTTCACCTGCTTATCTATTATCTTTGTCAAAAAAAATGAATTTATTTACCACTATTGCAGGGTTTTCCTGCTACTTAAATTTACTGCGAAATGAATCACAAAAATCTTCCTATACTATTGGTTTAGTTCCGACAATGGGAGCTTTGCATGAAGGACATTTAAGCTTAATAAAACGTGCAAGAGAAGAAAATAAAATTACGATTGTCAGTATTTTTGTTAATCCTTTACAGTTTGATCCTAGGGAAGATTTTAAACAATATCCTCGACAGTTTGAAAAAGATAAAAAGTATTGTGAAAAAGAAGGAGTAGACGTAATTTTTGCTCCTACTCCAGAAACAATGGGTATGGAAAATGACCTATCAACTAATGCTCAAGATTATACAACTACAATTGTTCCTCCATCTCACATGACATCAATTATGTGTGGAGTTTCTCGACCTAATTTTTTTCAAGGAGTGGCAACAATTGTAACTAAATTATTGAATCTAGTTCAGCCAAATAATGCTTATTTTGGGCAAAAAGATGCTCAACAGTTGGCAATTATTAAGCGATTAGTTAAAGACCTGAGTTTGGAAGTTAATATTGTTTCTTGTCCGATAGTTCGTGAAGCTTCAGGATTAGCTATTAGTTCTCGTAATCAATATTTAACTTCTGAACAAAAGCAGCAAGCTTCTATACTTTATAATTCTCTTTCTCATGGTAAGCAGATATTTTTAGAAAATCGAGATACGCCAAATATTCTTGAAAAAGTCGAAAATGCTGTTAAACAAAAGTTAGTATCTCAACCAAAAGTCAAACTAGAGTATTTGGAAATAGTTGACCCTGAGACTTTAAAACCGTTAGAGAATATTCAAGATATAGGCTTATTAGCGATCGCTGCTTATGTTGGCTCTTGCCGTTTAATAGACAATATAATCTTGAGAAACCGTAAACCCATAATTGCCATTGATGGGCCTGCTGGTGGGGGGAAATCCACAGTTAGCAGGTTAGTAGGACAAAGCCTAGGACTTTTGTATTTAGACACAGGAGCAATGTATAGGGCAGTAACATGGATGGTGTTACAATCTGGTGTGCAAGTTGAAGACCAAGTACAGGTAGCAGAATTAGTTAGTCAATGCCAAATCAGCTTTAATGGCCTTGAAAATAAACATGTGATTATTAATGGCCAGGATGTCACAGTCCCAATTCGGAGTAGGGAAGTAACAAATAATGTTTCAGCTATTGCGGCCCAGCCTACAGTCAGGTACTTTATGGTCAAACAACAACAAAAATTTGGTTCTAAAGGAGGGGTAATAGCAGAAGGAAGAGATATTGGCACTCATGTATTTCCAAATGCTGAACTTAAGATTTTTCTTACGGCTTCCCTAAAAGAGCGATCGCGACGACGACTATTAGAGTTACAGCATAAAAGTCAAACGAACACCAGCTTAGAAGAAGTAGAAAAAGACATTATTCGTCGTGACCAAAAAGATACTAACCGGGAAACTTCTCCCTTTGTAAAAGCTTCAGATGCTATCGAAATTAGCACAGATGGTTTAACCATAGATGAGGTAACTCAGAAAATTGTTGATCTTTACAGAAAACTTACTCGGGAAAATCCTAAATAAATAACATTATTTAAATTAAAGTCTAATGTCATGGATGAAATTAATCAGATACAAGTAAAAATGTTATACATATTTCTGAAAATCTTATCAAAATACTAGATTTGTCATTACTTCATTACTTAACAAAAATTTGGTGAGTTAAATTATCCAAAAATAGGCAAAAAAATCCATTTTTAAAATACCTAAATTATCCCATAAAATTAGAATATCTATAGAAAAAAAATACAAGTTTATATGATATGATATATGCAAATCAAACCTTTAACAACAATTATAGCAGCAACTAGTAGTTTTTTAATCGCGATGCTACTACCAGATATTATATGGGCGAAACAACAAGCAACTACAACAGGAAGCACAGCAATAACTACGAATACAAATAATCAAATAGCTAATAACAAAGACAACCAATTTGAAGTAATTAAAATTAGTTCTGTCCTTGCTAAAAATATTAATACAACTCAACAGAAACTCAAGGAATTAGAATTAAAAACTTTTGACTTAAGTGTACCCAAAAGGTTTCAAGGAAAAACCGTTCAAAATATTACTCTTAAAAATAAACAAAAAGTTATTGCCTTGACTTTTGATGACGGTCCCTGGAACAAAACTACAGAAAAAATATTAGATATTCTGAAAAAACATAACATTAAAGCCACTTTTTTTGTACTCGGCCAACGTTTAAACAAACAGAAAGAAATAGGGAAAAAAATAGTAGAAGAGGGTCATGTTATTGGGAATCACACATGGAACCATCCTGCTCAAAAGAATAAAATGAATCAAGACCGTATCGAAAGTGAAATTGGACAGACAGGAAAGCTTATATACCAAATCACAGGTAAGACTACTAAACTATTTCGGCCTCCTGGTGGCTTTCTAGAGAATGGTTTAGCTGACTATGCGAAAGAACGTAAAGATACTGTAGTTCTATGGTCTACTGATTCCAAAGACTGGTATGACAAATCAGCTCAAGAAATAACTAAAAAGGTTTTGAGTAAATCTAGAAACGGTGGAATTGTATTACTACATGATGGTGGCGGTCCAAGAGACCATGTTGTAGAAGCTTTACCTAATATTATTAATGGTTTGAAACAGCAAGATTATGAATTTGTGACAATACCAGAACTTCTCACAATTAAAGATAGAGAATTACATCAGGAAGAGTTGGCCAAACAACGTAAAAAGTAATAATTAAAATGGTTGACGGCTAAATTGAAATTTAGTCACTCCACTGTTGCCATAAGCTGGTTTGTGAGGCTCCACAGCATCTGCGAAAAACCTTTGTTAATGCCCAAGGGACTCTTTGTTAGTTCAAGGAGGGCATAATACTCTGACTTTTGAGTTCGTTAGCCGTTACTTGGTGTAGGGATCATTACTATTGCTATATTTTTCCATTGCTATATTATTGATGCACCTTTCTATAGTTTGATTCAAACAATATGGCTTCTGTAGCTCGCAAAAATTTGTTAGAAGATATTCCCCGGTTTATAGTAGCCCAAGCAGGGATATTATTTGCAGTTAGCTTAGTAACGATCCAAACAGGTATATTAAATGGTTTTGCTCGTTCCACAACCTTATTAATAGATAAATCCAATGCAGATATTTGGATCGCCTCTGATGAAATGGTCAACTTTGAGCTGACAGACCCCCTACTTTTTGGCCAATCAAGCCAGGCCAAAACTATAGATGGTGTCCAGCAAGTAGAAGCTTTAATTTTAGGATCCGTTAGATGGCGACCTCAAAATGGAGAAATGAGTCCATTAATGGTAATTGGATTTAACCCAGATGGACAACTCTTTAATCCAGGAAATGTTATTGAGGGTAATCTCAAGGACTTAAAACAACCTTTTGCAGTGATGGCCGACCAAAGCAGATTATCTAGTATGCTCTCAAAAGGAGTAGGAACAACGGCGATCGCTGGTTCTCTACCAGCAAAATTAGCTGCAGTGACGACAGGTACTCAATCCATTGTATCAAGTACTTTATTATTTACATCCCTGGAAAATGCAAATACCTACATTAGTGCTGGTATTAATGCTGAGGTTAACTGCAAAGTGGTAGGAGCAGGAAATTTCCAATGTACTAGAGTAATGGAGAAAAAAGACCCCATTCAAAAGTTCAAAGAAATACCCCCACCCAAAAACTTAGAAATAGCAGACCCGATCGCTTATATATTAGTAAAAGCTAAACCAGGGGAAGATTTACAAGTATTAAAACAAAAAATAGAGGAGGTAATAAAGGGTACTACCGCTTATACTAAAAAGGAATTATCTGAGAAAACTAGATTTTTTTGGTTGGCCCGAACGAATATTGGTTTAGTTTTGGGAATGGGGGCAATAGTAGGTGTCATTGTAGGGATAGTTGTGGTGGCTCAGATTTTATATTCTTCTGTATCTGACCATATTAAGGAGTTTGGCACTCTCAAGGCTATGGGTGCATCGGATCAAGAATTATACGCAATAATTGTGGAACAAGCAATCTGGATGGCAGTTTTGGGCTATATTCCCGGGATATTGGTTTGTTTAGGATTGAGTACTTGGGTGGCAAGTAAAGGAATTATTATTTTAATTACACCTTTGTCTGCACTGGGGGTATTAGGTGTAACTGTTGTGATGTGTGTAGGTTCAGCTTTCTTTGCAATTCAAAAAGTAACTCGCATTGATCCAGCGATCGTATTTAAAGCTTAGAAGCATTTGATTTG
Organism: Trichodesmium sp. MAG_R02; assembly: GCA_023356605.1. GTDB lineage: Bacteria > Cyanobacteriota > Cyanobacteriia > Cyanobacteriales > Microcoleaceae > Trichodesmium. The sequence continues at coordinate 15,911 of JAKQYE010000131.1, forward strand.
TCCTTAAAGAATATTTCTTTGTTCAGTTAAGGATAGAAGTCCCAATGAAGATTTATACCTTTACTGACAGCAGTTTTCGTTTCGCTAGACCAAAGTGCAGAGTATAATTGCATTCTGCCTATATAACTTTTCTTCAAAGTCATATATCCGAAAAAATAAATAATCAAATTATAGCATTAACAATTCAATATAACTGTACACTATATATAGTTAGTGTGCTTGCGTGAGTCCTGTTATCATTACAGGACTCACGGACCTGTCTAAAATTATACACTATTTGTAGATCAGGACTTACATATTGTTTCTATATGTGGTGTATTCTTGATAATTGTTTCCGATATTTACACTACAATTAGTTTCTTTGCGTAAGTCCTGGTAGATGTTAAGGCTATTCCCTTCCCTGCCATAATGTTATGTATGAGTTATGTATAAAAAAAATATAAAATTTTTAATATTTGCTTGATATTAGTAGTGTTGATATCCTCGAAAAATAACGAATAAAATTATTAAACATTTTTGATATCTAGCTAAAAAACAGAATTAACCCTTATTCTGTCAGTGGAACAGCTAAAGATTGCTAATTATGGCCTAAAAACCAACTTTCCATAACCCTAGAAGTTAGTATTTAGCCAATGCCATTAAACTTGACAAAATAAGGAAGAAAAAGTATGGAGACAACTATTGAATCAATCCAGGCTAGAGAAATTCTTGATTCTCGTGGTCGTCCAACCGTAGAAGCAGAAGTCCACCTAGTTAATGGGATCATAGGATTGGCCCAAGTCCCCAGTGGCGCATCAACAGGCAGCTTTGAAGCTCATGAACTTCGGGATGGAGACAAAGGACGCTACAGTGGCAAAGGGGTACTCACAGCAGTCAAAAACGTAGAAGAACAAATTACTCCCAACCTAGTTAAAATCAATGCTCTCAACCAAACTTTAGTTGACAGCAAAATGATCGAAATAGACGGTTCCCCCAACAAAAGCAACTTAGGAGCAAATGCAATTCTAGCTGTCTCCCTAGCCACAGCTAAAGCAGCAGCTAATTCTGTTGGTATGCCATTATATCGCTATTTAGGTGGACCACAAGCTAGTCTTCTGCCAGTGCCCCTAATGAATGTTATTAATGGCGGTGCCCACGCTGCTAATAATGTAGATATTCAAGAATTTATGATTGTACCTGTGGGTGCTGCCTCATTTAAAGAGGCATTGCGTTGGGGAGCAGAAGTATTTGCTACCCTCAGTGGAGTTTTAAAAGACAAAGGTTTACTGGGTGGAGTGGGAGACGAAGGTGGTTATGCTCCCAACTTAGGGTCAAACCAAGAAGCATTAGATATATTAATTGCAGCTATAAAAAAAGCTGGTTATAAACCAGGAGAACAGGTTGCTTTAGCATTGGATGTAGCGGCTAGCGAATTTTACAAAGATGGTAACTATATTTATGATGGGGCAACTCATTCTCCTAGTGAATTAATTGATTATTTAGCTAGTCTAGTCGATCAATATCCCATTGTGTCCATAGAAGATGGTTTACATGAAGAAGATTGGGAAAGTTGGGTGCAGCTAACTCAAAAGTTAGGTAGCAAAGTTCAATTGGTAGGAGATGACCTATTTGTTACCAATGGTTCTCGTCTGCAAAAAGGTATTGATATGGCTGCTGGTAACTCAATTTTGATTAAACTCAACCAAATAGGTTCTTTGAGCGAAACTCTAGAAACTATTGACTTGGCTACTCGTAATGGTTATCGCTCAG
>JAKQYE010000132.1:0-12807 GCA_023356605.1 Trichodesmium sp. MAG_R02
TCTAAAATCTCTAACATTTCTCGTTCAAACCCCACACTAGCGCGATTAGTTTTCCCCCCTATATAAACTTGTTCGTTCTGTTGCCAAGCCCAAATTTGGGAGTGAGAAACATAACTCATTAATACGCTCAACATTAACAAACCAAAACCCAAATAAACAATTGGAATTCCTGGATCAGCTTTAATTTGTAAACCTGTACTACCTATAATTTCGTCAACAAATAAAGTTATGCCATTAACCTCATGAGACATTCCCTCCCGCACACTAGCAACTAATTTACCAGTAGCATCATAAATTAATACAGTTCCTTGCAAATCTTTCGCCAGTAAAGATATACCTTCACTTAAATCTGGTTTAGTAGGAACCCAAGTTCCCCAAATTCTACCCCCTCCTGCTGTATCTAATTTTGCCATTGGTAGCTGAAAAACAGGGCTTCTATTAATTCTAACTTTAACTGCAGCGATCGCCCAATCTGCTTGATACATTGTCACCCCATGATACCGCATGGGCTGATTAACAAATATGGTCTTCCTATCTACTTCTTCCCCACTTTTATCTAATATTGATAAGTCTGAATAAAACTGGTCAATTGTTCCTTCTGAAGTATAATCAATCCAGAAACGGTTGACTCGCACTGACCAATTTTTAGGGATTTGTGATTCGGCAAAAATTCCAGCATCAACAATATTTCTAACTTGAAACGTTTCCCCACTCGGCACCATTTCCTGACCAAGAAATCCAGTTATTGAACCAATTATTGAACCTGCTAAAATTATTAGCATACTAGCATGAACTATTATGGGACCAACCTTGCCAATAATTCCTTTCCGTCCATAGAGTTTATCTCCTTCTTTAGACGTGTGATAACCCCTTTGCTGCAATGCTTTTTCTAAGGAATCTAGGGAACCTGCTTCTATTTCTGCACTTAATGCTAACTTTTCAAATTGTTGTTTTTTATTGTAGAATTTCCAGCGGTTTGCAGATTTTAAGGCTGGTAATTGTCTGGTAAATGTACAGGCAGTTAAACTAGCTCCAAATAATATTAATATTGATAAAAACCACCAAGTCCGGTAAACATTATTTAATTCTAGTAATAAAATTACTTTCCATGTTAAAAAACCAAATAATGCCGGTTTTTCAGGATAGTTTTCTTGATAAAAAGCTATAGACTCACCTTGTTCTATAACCGTGCCAGAAATACTACAAATAGCTATTATTAATAGCAGAGCGATCGCCAAGCGTAAATCAGCTAATAATGGCAATATTTCTCGTCTAAATATTATTAAAGGATTTAAGTTTTTGTTGAATTCTGAATCTTTAGTATCCATTGATTTAATTACTATTAGTCTCAATAATTTTTTTTGTAGAAATATCAATTTTTATCCATTAATGCTCTGCTTAGGTGGCACTTGAATTATTTAGGTGGCACTTGAATTATTAACAGGACTTACGCAGGCAAACTGAGAAACCGGGTTTCTCGTAGATATTTATGTGTTAAAAACAATGATTTACTGTCTTAACCGGGTTTCTTTGCGTAAGTTCTGTCCTACTTTATGGTTAGGATTATGGGTCAATCCTTTACTCAAGAAATGGGCAGAAAAGTTTTTCATAAATATTATGACCAGGTACGTCTAAATTAAACGTAAAAACAATTATCGAGACAGGTTCAACTAAAATTGTTGATTAATTAGTCATTTACTCCTAGAAAAACCCCCTATACTTATTCTATTTATTCATATTCACCTACTTAATTATTTAAGTAGTAATTTTTTAATAGAACTTATGTCAAATATATTTAATTTATTTAATTAGGCATAAAAAAACAACTGATAAAGCAGTTTTCAGAAATATGGAACATACCCCCATATGAACAAAAAAAGTTGTAGGGGAACTTTTAGTCCCCTACTTTAGCCTAGCTAAGTGAAAACCATTATAGCCGATCACTAATAGTTGAATACTTACACTAATAACATTCTAGATAACAGTGAAAATACACCAAAACCAACTAATAGAACTCCACTAGTAGGTGTTATCCAACTAGACCATTTTCTGATTTCCAAAAATTTTTTAATATTAGCTATAAAAGTTCCAGCTAATATCAAAGGTGTTACATAACCCATAGTGTAAAATAGCAATAAAACTCCACCTAAAATCAAGTCTCCAGTAGTCGAAACCCAAGCTAATAGTGTTGCTAATACAGGAGTGCTACACGGAGATGCTACTAAACCAAATGTTAAACCTAATAAATATGAACGTACCCCTTTAGGTAAATCTTGAGATATCCATCCCATACTGTCAAAAGATGGCATGGGTAATGGCAATGCTTCTAGTAAGTTAAGACCCATTAAAATAGCTATTATACTAACGATAATTGGTAATCCTATACCTACTTGACCATAGACTTTTCCCAGCAATGATGCTACAATCCCTAATCCAGCAAGAGTTGTAGCTAATCCCAGAGAAAACCAAGTAGATTGGGCAGTAGCTTCAATACGACTTTTAGCTTCATATCCACCAATATAACCAATAGTTATTGGTAGCATAGAAAGCATACAGGGAGTAAGACTGGTAAATAAACCTGCAACAAAGATAATAGCTAAACTGACCCAACTTAGGTGTATTAGTTGAGTTTGCACTAGACTATTTGCATATTGGGTAGTTTGGTAAAGGAAAGTTAGAATAGTTTCCATCGTTTGGTTACTTGGCAAGGTCCGGTTATGGGTTTAATATTGATAAGATTTCTGATACCTTCATTGAACTATGATATTTTATACGAAATTTCAAAATCATGCTACAAATATGGAGTTTGCTATGTTGTCTTATGGGTATTAATTGTATTGTTTTGGTCATTAGAGCTGGACTGTAGCTCAACTAGATTAAATAATGTTTTACTTGACATTAGTCCAATTATCCACATTAGTCCAATTATATTATTTTGATTATGAGGATAAGTCTGTCCTCAACTTTTCTAGATATGGAGAATAGTTTTTTTAGATTTTAGACTTTAATAGGGTTTAAGGTTTCCTCATGTATTATCTGAAACAAATTAATCTCAAATTGAATCTAGTGTATAGGGTAATTTTTGAATGTTGCTCAGGGGGAGTTAAAATATCTCAAACAAATCAAGATAGTGAGACTTTTCTCGAGATGTATTGACAGCAATATAACCAGTGATTATACTAACAGGAAAGTAAAAGTCTAATAATATGGCCACTGTCAAAACTGCAATATCACTGCAAGAGTATCTGTTCGAACAAGCCGAGGCAATAGCGGCAGAAATGAAAATTTCTAGAAGTCGTTTGATTGCCATTGCTCTAGAAGAGTTTATCCGTCGACATCAAAATCGAATATTGCTAGAAAAAATAAATGCTGCTTATGGAGATATTTCAGTTCCCGAAACATCAGCATCAATAAGTACTATTAGTAGACATTATAGGAGTATAATAGAGGACGAGTGTTAATTAATCAGGGCGATATATTCTGGATAGAGTTAGGTGAACCATCCGGTTCTCAACCAAGCTTAAGACATCCTCATGTTGTCATCCAAAACAATGTTTTTAATTTTAGTCTAATTAATACTGTTGTTGTTTGTAGTTTAGGTTCTAATTTGAAGCTGGCTGCCGTTCCTGGTAATATTGTCTTGTCAATAGGTGAGGCGAATTTACCAGATCAAAGAATTGTCAATATATCCCAAATATTCACAGTTGAAAAAGGCAAACTTACAGATAAAATAGGTACTCTTTCACCGGAGAGAGTAGAACAAATATTAGATGGATTAGAACTCTTGCTAAAACCGACAGATATGGAACAATAATGATTTGTTAAACTTTATATCCTTACCTTATTTCCTAAATTTAATCATCAGTAATATTCAACTCATTATTGAGTTATAGTTATTATGGATGAATTAAAGATGTTTGCCTAAGTGTAAAAATGTAAATCTAGTTGATTTATATCTCTACTAAATTTATTTTTTAAACCTGCTTTTAAAGTATTTATAGCAGTTTTAACAGTTATAGCAGGCAAGACAAAAGGTTAGGACATTTATAAACAGTTAAACTCAGTCGGGGATTTCTTCTGACTTATGACTTCCCCGTAGCCCCATACTGTACCAACATAAAATGACTAAAGTTACTTTGTATTTTCCTGCCAATTGAGGTAAGTTTGGGCTAAATTAATTGCGTTCTTACTTAACTTTTTAGATATAGATTGATACTGGACAATTTTCTCCTAGGATCAACAATATTAGCCCCACTAGCTACAGGCCAAACCACAACATCTTTCTGATTTTCCATCAGCCGAACAATACTAGTAGTAGGGAAAACTGTAGGCTGACCTATTGCTAAAAATTCCGGCAAAAAACATATGGAAACCATAATCATTAAATCTATCAGGTCTACTTAGTTGAATTAACAAATATGCTCAAGCTAAAATTTTTGGTATTAAACTCCGGTCTACATATGCTAATTCAATTCTATATTGTTGCGCCCAACTATCACCTATCCTATGGCCACAAATATTAATATAGGGAAAATTCCAGCTTTTTCCAGAGGTGAAATCTGAAAATAGCTTCAATTTCTTAAATCATTTATCTTACTATTTTTCCTAAACATATTTTGGGGTTACCCATAAGACACAAGCTCTCATCCATAGGAATAGGACGATTTTTTTAACCATCAAAGCTTTCATACCGAATGTTGCCTACTCCAAAGTTACTCCCTCCATAAATACTAGGTTTTACAAAAACTTTTTCTCAATATATATCCCTTCAACCTTGAAATATTTTCCCCTCTTTTTTGAGTTTTTTTTCCTATAGCCCTTCTTTCTTTTAAGGCTATATCATATAATCTAAAAGCCGTGCTAGATTCATTCCTAATTCATCTACAAAAACTAAATTCATAACCCTTAATTTCTCTGACTATTCTCTAATAATCTACTCTTTTATTTTGCACTTCAATTTTTTTTTATTCACGTGTATCTAATGTTTTTTTTCAGGTTAGATCAAGAAACTGTCAGGCTGATATTAGGGAAACATATCTTAAATAATAAGTTTTTAAGGGTAATTAGTTATTTCGCAACCCGACAATAAAACATCATAGTATTTGAATCTAGTCAACGGTCAATTTAGACTCTGGCTATTTTTGATATATTATTGATTTTCAGCAATGGATATATATGGATATATACAATGATACAATCTAACAAATAAGAAGGTATCTATACAAGGGTTTCTCAAATTTTCGTCTTTGTGGGTTACATAAAATAATTAAGCCTACAAAATATTTCTCCTAACTACTCTTAAAAAGAGGCAATAGGATCGACAATGTCAACTGAAATACATAATTATGGAGAAAAATTAATGGATTTAGTCATACTCCAAAATTCATTGGACAATATCTCGTTTGCCATCTTGTTTGTCACCATGCTAATTTATTGGTTCGGTGCGGCTTTTTCTGGCATCCCCTATCTCTCAGTTTTAGGTTCTACAGGAATGGCGATCGCTAATCTCTGTATAGCTACATTACTGGGCGCTCGTTGGTTGGAAGCTGGTTATTTCCCTATTAGCAATTTATACGAATCTTTATTTTTTCTGACATGGGGAATTACTACTATTCATCTTATAGCTGAAAAAATGAGTGGCTCTCGTCTGGTGGGAGTCTTTATCTCTCCAGTTGCTATGGGTATTTCTGCTTTTGCGGCCCTAACTCTACCCTCCAATATGCAGATATCTGAACCTCTGGTGCCTGCTCTAAAATCTAATTGGTTGATGATGCACGTTAGTGTAATGATGTTGAGTTATGCAACTCTTATCGTGGGCGCTCTATTAGCGATCGCTTTTCTCATAGTCACCAGTGGCCAACAAGTTCAACTTAGTGGTAGTTCTTTTGGCACTCGCTCTTTCAGAAATAATTATTTCATGAAACATCGGAAAAACTGGCAACAACAAACAGAAAAACTAAACCTGAAGGAAATCAAAAACAACCATGAATCTTTGTCCCCACCCACGAATAATGGCCAGCCTCAAACTGCTGTATTAGAAAGGACCCTGGTCACTCAAACAGTTGAGTCAGAAACAACCCTTTCCCCAGAACGTTTGAATGTGGCTCAAATCCTAGATAATATTAGTTATCGTATCATTGGCTTAGGATTTCCACTACTGACTATTGGGATTATTGCTGGAGCAGTTTGGGCGAATGAAGCTTGGGGTTCTTATTGGAGTTGGGACCCAAAAGAAACTTGGGCTTTAATCACTTGGTTAGTATTTGCAGCCTATCTTCATGCCCGCATTACTAAAGGATGGCAAGGGCGAAAACCAGCTATTTTGGCCGCTACTGGATTTGCTGTAGTCTGGGTATGTTATTTAGGAGTAAATCTTTTGGGTAAAGGTTTACATTCTTATGGTTGGTTTTTGTGACATCCTCCCGGAGCTAAATTTCTACGAGGTATGACGGGGGCTTTCAAGATAACTGTTAGGCATTGCTGCCCGACGCCACTTATGTAGGTAGAATGCTCTTGAGAGCTAATTTATTACTCCCAGAGCCCCTCGCTCATAAGTTGAACATAGCTTTAGCTAAAGATTTACCGAAAAATTGGGTTTGAAGTCTACCCCCATAAGTGGGCAACTTTCCAACCTATAAAAGAAAAGGTTTGAATGCCCCCTAGTCTCATAAATACTGTAGAAAAGATGACTTGAATAAACCGCGTTTAACTGGTCTACCCACATAGGCCTCATGTTTTTCTACAGATTCGAGTATAGTAGATAAACTGTTATAATCATCGCTATTTTTCAGGAGATGATAAAGTTCTTTGAATGGTGGTAGTTTTTGACCCTCAAAAAATAATGGCCTACAAATATAAACTCTGCTACAAATCTTAATGTAGCTAAACTTTTTTATTTCTTCCTACTTATTTGCTTTAATCAAGTGTTTTTGTACTTGTTATAGTCCTGTTCAAAAAGAGATGGAAAACTTTTTCTGCACCAAACGCGAGTTATAGCAAGAAATAGTTGTCTCAATCTAAATTAAGACAACTATACATTTCATTCCTTATTTAAACAGTTAATAATACATTCTATTTTTCTTTTCCTAGGACGTAAACCATAAATTCTGGGGCCAAATCAAGAATTGTCCCCCAAATCCCATACATATCAATTTGCTGTATAGTACCGATGACCCCCTATCGTTCTTAATGGCTTCAGTTTTCCAGAAGAGTCTCATCGATGTAATGTTTTGACACTGACTCCGGCTAAATCAGCAAATTCATTCGGTCTATAGTGCATCCTAGACATTATGTACAGGTATGTCTAGTATTGTACAGGTTTTTGTCTTCTAGAAAAAGCTCAATTAGCTCTTGGCCCGCCCTTTAAGATTTAAGTTTTCCTATGCTATAACTTCAGCTTTCAATAATAACTCATTGGTTGTTTTCAAGTGAAAATCTTCACCGTTATCGGGCACCTTTTTCGGCTAGAGGCTAGATCGGCAGTTTAGCTAAAAATTACTCCGCTTATGGCCAAGGCTTTAATTGTAGCGAACCACCTCCCCGACAAAATCAATTTGGGGGACTCCATGTATCCCGAGGCCAAATCCTAGATTATGGCGCGGGCTTTATATAGCCATGAGCGCTCACACATTTACATATTACTATTATATTTAAATATAGTACAAATTTCTAATTTCGCATATATTACATTGATAGTAATTCGTATTATGTAAATATACCAGTGCGGGTTGCTATAACTCCTAATACCATTTCACAGAAGTTATACATTCAAAAGTCAAAAGTTAAAAGTAAGATTTTAAAATTTCAAAACTTTAATTACACAGTAATTTCAGAAAATTATTTGATATTTAAAGTCGTCAACAATTTGTAATACCTTGAAAGGAAATTGGTATAACTACTTCTTGCTCCCTTTTTTTAATTTTTTTTACCTTATTTAATTCAAAATAAATTCCGAATAATTATCATGGAAACTGAAGTCAATCTACTAAATAATGATGATGTTTTGTCTACAAGTTCTAGTATTTTAATGTTTCAATGTACATTTAAAGTCAGTGAATATATAACTATGATTTTAGCTAGGCTAGAATCAGAAAATCTATTTGAAGATGGGTTAGAATGTCAATTATTAAAACCTGGTTATTACTGGAAAAAAGGAAAGGTAAAACTTCGCTTAGAATTTTTAACAGAAACTTCTGATACGGTTTCAAAAAAAGGATTATCTAAAACTGTTGTTAATTATATTTCTGATTCTGAAGAAATAGTAGAAGATGTAGGAATGTGGAGTTGACTTTCAATAGATTATCAGTGGCGAATTAGTAGTTTTTATAGTGTTTCTCAAGTTACTGAAATACGATTTTTTTTCTTCTTTTTTATTCCCTGCTTCCCAAATTACTACTCTCTATATCCTACTCTCTACTCCCTAAAATAGCAATGGAAAATAAACTTGATCAAAAAAAAAGTTACTCTGAAGTCCTACTATATCTGGCTTTAAATATAAAGGACTTTGAAATATCGCCTCACATAAAATTAGAAACTGACTTACCTCAGAAAGTTAGAGACGATATCAAAACTTATTTTTGTAGTTATGAGTCTGCTTGTAAATTAGCTAACCAATTATTCTTAGAAATTTATCAACCAGGAGGGATTAGAAAATACTGTCAACAAAGCAAAATAGGAAAAAAATTACCAACTGCCTTTTATATTCATATCTCTGCTTTAGAACAACTTCATCCTTTATTACGACTATACGAAAATTTAGCTCATAGTTTATATTTTCAAACAGTTTCTAGAGAAAAAGTTGATGCTAAAATTACAACATTAATCAAGTTTAATTTTGATAAACCAACAATTTCTTATTTACACTATCCAGATTTTGATACTGACCCTCATCCTGCCTTAAAAACCAGCATTTCTATTAATCTAAATAATGGAAAAGTTGAGCAGAGAAATTACAGCAATAGTAAAAATCCTCCCGTGTTGCATCGGAAAGAAACTTTTGTTGCTCCTGAATATCTCCACTACGGAAAATTCGCTAAATTAACTTCTGATGAAGTTAAACTAGGACTCTTAGATAATACTCGTTTAATTGGTACATCTCAAGGATGGCTAACACACCTCAAAAATCATGGTATAGAGATTCAAAACCATCATGTAATTCAGCATACTATTGAGATGCCAATTCCTCAAATAGAACGTCATAAAGCGGCTATAGTTCGTAAACAAATTTCTAAACCAGTACGTTTAGCTATGGAAGCAAATCTATTTACAGAAGGGGCAACTTTTTTTGACTATGGTTGTGGCTATGGTGAGGATATCAAATATATTGCTAAAAAAGGTTATTTAAGTGCAGGTTGGGACCCCTATTATTTACCAGAAACTCCTTGCATTACTGCTGATGTTGTTAATCTTGGTTATGTAATTAATGTTATAGAATCTTTGGCAGAACGTAGGGAAGCTTTGATTAAATCTTGGCAGTTAACTAAGCAAGTTTTAATTGTTTCTGCTTTGGTTTTAATTGATGATAGTAAAACTAAGGGAAAACTTGCTTATGGAGATGGTGTAATTACATCTCGTAAGACTTTTCAAAAATATTATGAACAGGAAGAGTTAAAGTCTTATATTGACCAAGTGTTGAATGTAGATTCGATTCCAATTGATTTAGGAATTTTCTTTGTTTTTAGAGATGAAGCAGAGGCTCACAAGTTTCAAGCATCTCGCTTAAAGAGTCGTTTATTAACACCAAGAATAAGTTGTCAAAATAAGCGGTTTAAAGATTATGAAGAACAGCTGGTTCCTTTGATGAACTTTATAAGCGATCGCGGTCGTCTGCCCGTCAGAGGAGAAATTGCTGAAGAAACGGATTTAATTGCAGAATTTGGTACTTTTCGTCGTGCCTTTCAAGTAATTCTCCAAGTGACAAACTATCAAGAATGGGATAAAATAACAGATAAACGTCGTCAAGATTTGTTAGTATATTTAGCTTTGACTAAATTTGATAATCGACCAAAATTTTCTCAATTATCAGTAGTAGTTAGAAATGATATTAAAGCTTTATTTGGTAGTTACACTAAAGCCTGTACTTTAGGGGATTTAATGTTATTGAGTTTGGGTAATCCTGAGTTGATTAGTAAATGTTGTCAAAATAGTTATATTGGTTCTAAATCTGCTAATTCTCTATGTGTTCATGTTTCTGCTGTCCCAAAACTTGACCCCTTGCTGAGACTTTATGAAGGTTGTGCTAATCATACAATTGGTAGATTAAATGAGGCAACTATCGTTAAATTTGATTATAAATTACCAATAATATCTTATTTATTTTATCCTGACTTTGATAGGGAAGCTCACCCAGTTTTACACACAACTATGAATATTCATTTGGGCAACTTGAGTGTCAATATTAAGGATTATACAAAAGAATATAATCCGCCAATTTTACACAGAAAAGATGCTTTAGTAACTCCAGATTATCCCCACTATGAAAAATTTGCTAAACTTACAATACAGGAAGAAGATAGAGGACTTTTATATAATTTCAAACAAATTCAAAATAGACTGGGATGGCTCAAATGTTTAGAGGAAAATTTTGCCGAAATTAAAGGTCATCGTGTTTATTGGCGCACTAATGTTGACCCTTATCAGTTAAAAGTATTAAAGTCAGCTGATGCTGCTCGGAAGCGCAAAAGAAAACAACAACTAAATCAGAAATGAAGAATTTAGTTGAAGAAGATGAATTGGTGGTATGATAAATTCTATACTAGGGTAAAAAAAAGAATTTTGTAAATAGTTGGTAATTATAGTAATCTTATCTGATTCCTGAAAAAAAATAGGTGGTTTTGAGGCTGGAGGTAGGCATAAAAAAAGAAGGTAAAATTAATAGGAGTTGGAACTATTTTTTAAGCACTTCAGTAATTTTAGAAAGCATTCAAAATTGCGATCGCAATCCTCATTTTTTTGAGTCCAAAATTTTACCGCGATTGGTGCTCTGGAGCTCCACAGAATGAAAAAAAGTTTCGGAGTTGATTTCTAGTTTTTGAATTCTCACAACATAAGTGAGATTACTATATATAGTCGTTTCAAAAAGAGACGGAAAACTTTTTCTGCACTAAACGCGGGTTATAGCAAGAAATAATTGTCTCAATATAAATTAAAATGACTATAGATATCAAACAATTTCCCGAAACTACTATAGGGCTACTTCTTTTGGCTAGAAAAATAAATTTGAGTTGTTAGGAAATAGGGAATAGGCAACAGGAAAATATCCGTGCCGTCTTTATATAGGACTACATATGAAATACAAAAAATTGTGCTATTACAAATCTCCCCATCTATCTTTTTCTTGAGATTAAGGAGTAGGGTTTAGGAATAAATACTAAAAACAATTTATTAGTTAATAACTGAAGTCTTGAGGAAGGTCTGGTATCATCTTTTGGGGCATTAGATAAAGTATTATTAACTAGCTATAATAAACTACCTAAGTTGAGCCATCTTTAAATGACTCTTGCTGCGCCGCCAATAAATTTATTTTTGGGGGGATAAAAAACCTGATAGTTTAAAATATTAGGAAAATATCAACTATAACTTAAAACTCATGAACAAATTATTTGACAGACTGAACACCCAGGTGGTAATTTTAGGAAGTCTTGTCGCTATTCTTTGGATTGTACAAATTATAAATGCCGAAATTTTAGCAGGGAGACTGAATTACTATGGAGGAATTCATCCTCAAAGTTCTATAAGAATTACTAGTATTTTTTTTGCTCCATTTTTGCATGGTAGTTATACTCACTTAGGAGCTAATATTGTGCCACTAATCACTCTAGGATGGTTAATCATGTTACGGGGATTGAATGATTTTTTCTTTGTGAGTATTGTTACCATAATTGTTAGTGGTCTAGGTATTTGGTATTTTGGTTCTCCAGGTTCTATTCATATCGGTGCTAGTGGATTAATTTTTGGTTATTTTGGTTTTTTGTTACTCCGAAGTATATTTGACTTTAGTATTTTATCGGTTCTATTTGCCTTAACTGCAGGTTTTCTTTACAGTGGTTTGATTTGGGGTATTTTACCTTCCGATCCTAATATATCTTGGGAGGCACACTTATTTGGTTTTTTGGGTGGGATATTTGCAGCTCAACTTTTGGGGAAACGCAAAATTAATAGATAATGTCACAAATAGTTCTATCCAAATAATTTCCTGAAATTACTTTACAGTAAAAGTTTTGAGCTGATAAAATCTTAATGCATGAATATATGACTTTTGAGAGCATGACTTCCGTGAAACGTTATAAACCTTCAGCCTTTGCTCAAGATGTATGAATAAAAAAAATAGGTAAGCATTTGTTTAATGAATGAACTTACACACCCACATGAAATTATACGCCATTTATAGGGGTTAACTGCTTTTAACCCCTATTGTCTATAGGGCTTATTGAAAAAGTCTATATAAGAGTAGGGGAATGAGGAAGTGGCTAGGGTCTTGTATGCAATATCCCTACAGGAGAACAGAGAATTTATAGAGGAGGTAGTTGGATATATTAGCCCCTTACTACTCTCAGGGAGTTAACCCAAAATACTAACATATGTGAGGTTGAATTACCGAAAACTAGGCACTTTTGCCAGACCCTAAAAATGCTAAAATTTTTACAGTGCTTGACCTTGTTAGGAGATACGCCTACGGGAGCTTGATGCTCGCACTACATAATTTTTATTATTTACCTTGTACCTTATATGCCCGAAATTTGCTGTATGTGTCAAAGCTTTTATATTTAACCAGCCAGCCCTATATATTGATTATAAATAAGTCCTAAT
>JAKQYE010000132.1:12907-17498 GCA_023356605.1 Trichodesmium sp. MAG_R02
ATATTGATTATAAATAAGTCCTAATTTTGAAGAATTAAATATCTTCCCCCCCCTACATCCAAAACACAAAGTGTTCACTAGACAACTATACTTACTTCAAGGCAAATATTTCTGTACGACGCTCCAACCTGTCAAGGATACTGTTGCGAAACCAAATAACAGAATAATATTAGTCGTGATATGGAGAGAGCGTGCCCAAGGTTGTTTAACATTAATCTGAGTTGCACTCCAAGCAGAAACTAATACCAATGTCACAACAGTCAAGCCAGCAGGTAAATGAGTCGAATGACCTAAGTTACCATAATAGCCAATAGTTCCTACTAAACCAATAGCCAATAACAAAATTATTAAAAATACCATTATCCCCCCAAGAAGATAATGAAACGGCCGCAACCATTGAGGGCGTTTTTGTTTGTTACGGCGAGCCAAAAACATCCAGCCCCCACTAGCAGCTAATAATGAATAAGCAAACAGGGAAAGACCCATAGACCAAGCTGCTATTTTCCACAGCCATAGAAAAGAAGGTAAATTCATATATGATTAGTTGGTTTTCATTAGGGAGTATTAGGGAGGGAATAGAGGCAGGGAAATAAACAAGTCTGATTCAAAAATTGGATAACTTGTGTTTTGGTATTTCCTTAATATAGCAATCCTATTTGATTTGTGTCCAAAATCTTACTGCTTTTTGGGATTGGGGTTTGGAGGCCATGGGCCATGGACAAGAGTTTCGAAGTTGATTTCTAGTTTTTTAATTGTTATACCAATCCTAAATGATATTAGAGAAAGCATCATATGTAGTTAGATCTGTTGCACGAAACAATTTACACTTGATAATATTAATGCAGTCCTTAGTTTTACGGGACGTCCACAAATATTCAGATTATGGGACATATGGGACTAGATTTACGGAAATTTTATCAAGCTACAAACCCCAGTCAGGTTCTTCAAGCAGATAGCCCAGAAGATGACAAGTATTACATAGATTTTTCTGAAGTGCGGGGAGGCCGCATTATTGAAGAACTTAGGGACAATATTACATTCTTTAATCCAGATAGCCCTACTTGTGAATTATTTACGGGTCATATTGGTTGTGGCAAATCTACAGAATTATTACGACTAAAGGCAGCTTTAGAAAAGGCAGAATTTCATGTGGTTTATTTTGAGTCTTCCCAGGACTTAGAAATGGGCAATGTCGATATTGGGGATATTATGTTGGCGATCGCTCGTCGGGTAACAGAAAGCATTGAGAGCTTGGAAAAAATTAGTTTGCCTCAACCAAAAGGTTTTCAAAGAATCATTAACGGAGCCCTCAAAGTTTTACAAACAGAAATAGATTTATCTGCGGAAGCTGCACTGCCTGGAGTTGGTAAAATTTCTGCTAGTTCCGCAGGTGAATTTTCTATGAAAGCAGGTTTGCCTGGTATTGGAGAAGTGAAAGCTAGCAATGATGAGGGAGTTTCTCTAGTTTTGGGAATTGGTAAAATTACTGCTAAAGCTAAGAATAGTCTGGAACTTCGCAAGAAATTGAAAGATTATTTGGAACCACAAACAGGTAGTATTTTAGAAATTATCAACACAGAATTAATTGAACCCAGTGTTGAGAAGTTGAAACAATATGGGAAAAAAGGTTTAGTAGTAATAGTTGATAACCTTGACCGTGTGGAAAATATAATTAAAGCCTGGGGTCGCCCTCAACCTGAATATTTATTTGTAGATAGGGGGGAGCAGTTACGCCAACTCAAGTGTCATCTTATCTATACTATGCCTCTGTCTCTTATGTTTTCTAATGATTACAATAGACTCACCAGTCGCATAGCAGTGGAACCAAAAGTTCTACCAATGGTTCCTGTGAGACTGCGAAATGGTAATGAATGTGTCTTGGGAATGAAAAATATGCGACAGATGGTTTTGGCGAGAGCATTTCCTGACTTAGACCCTGAGCAGCGACTTGGTTTAATTTCGGAAGTATTTGATACACCAGAAACACTTGAGCGTCTCTGTCAAATTAGTGGGGGTCACGTTCGCGAATTATTGCAACTGCTGCGTAGCTTAATAATGAAGGAGCGGAAACTACCACTTTCTCGTGAATTTTTAGAAAGAGTTATTCAAGAGAAGAGTAATAAAATGCAGTTGGGAGTAGATGATCAAGAGTGGGAGTTACTGCGTAAAGTACAAAAAACTCAAGAGGTCAAGGGTGATCAGGAATATCAAATTCTGATTGGAACTAGGTTAGTATATGAATATCATGACAGTCAGGGATCTTGGTTTCAAGTAAATCCAATATTAGCAGAATCGGGGAATTTAATCTAGAGCCTAGGTTGGGTTGAGCTTAAGCAAACCCAATAGAGAATATATCAGAAATTGCCACGAACGGAAATATAATGACAAATTCACACAACTTAGAAAATATTCCTCAGAAAAATCAAAATTCTTTACAAGAATTAGCCTTTAGTATTGAAGCTGGAGGGAAAAATTTTTCCCTGATTTTAGCCTGTTGTAATTTCAATAGTTTACAACAAACTCTTATACAAGTACTAGGGAATATCTGTTCTGTAAAAATTCAGCAGCTCCATTTAAAACCCTCTGCAATTACTCTCTATACTACTATTAAAAAACAATTAGAAATAGAGCAACCTGAAGCCTTAATTGTATCAGGTTTAGAATCAGTTGAAGCAATTTCTAAACTATTAAGAAGTGCTAATCAAGTTCGGGGAGAATTTAATGATAATTTTCACTTTCCATTAGTACTGTGGGTGACAGATACTGTATTAGCTGAAATGATTCGTTTAGCTCCAGATTTTTATAGTTGGGGAGTAACAGTTAATTTTGAGGCTTCCACTGATGATGTAGTTAATTTTATTCAGTTAACTAGCCAAGATGTCTATAACAAAACCTTTGAGTCTGGGGATATTTTTCTGGGCAAAGATGATTTTAATAGTGGAACAAATGTACAACTCAAAGCAGCTCATCAAGAACTACTAAAAAATGGTGTAGAATTACAGCCAGAATTAGCAGCAAGTCTAGAATTTGCCCTAGGTATATTAGCAGATAATCCCGAAGATTCTTGTCAACATTATGAGGGAAGTTTGCAGCTATGGGAACAAGTTAATAACTTGGTAAAACAAGGATATTTATTATTTTGTTTGGGCTTATGGTGGCGGAATTATGCTGACATAAACCGCCAGGAATATTGGCAGAGTTATCTACGGGCTAAGAGTTATTTCCAGGAATGTATAGATTGTTTTGAAGTTGCGGAAAGGAGTGATTTAGTTGATAGGTTTATTAATTATTTGGCAGAAGTTAATCTTCGACTTCAGGATTGGGATAAGTTAGGAAAAGTTGCGGAAAAAGCTTTAACTATTCATCAAACTCATCAAACTCATGAAACCAAGTTTAGAATAGCTAGAGCTTATGGATTTTTAGCAGAAGTTAAGTCTAATCGAAAAGCCTGGGATGAAACCGAAGAATTTGCTCAACAAGCATTATCTTTTTTAGAAGCAGCAGTTGCTGAAATCTCAAATTATGCTGACAAAAGTCATGTAAGATTAGATTGGGAACTTCACTATCATAAAGGTTGGTATTTATATTCTTTAGCTAAAGCTCAAAATAACCTTGACCAAGTAGAAACAGCTATTAAAACTTTAGAAGAAGCAAAAACTATAACCAACCCTGGTTACGACCCCGAACTTTATGGGTTTATTCTCAAAGAATTGGTAAGTTGCTATTTCCAGAAAGGAGATTATTTAACTGCATTTAATCAAAAACTAGAGCAACAAGAAATTGAGACTCAATTTGCTATTAGAGCTTTTATTGGGGCCGGAAAATTACAGCCAAGAAAACAACGATTAAAACAATTAAATTTAGTTCTACCAGAAATTGAAAAATCAGAAAAACTCACTCAAGAAATAGCTATTTCTGGCAGGTTGCCAGATGTGGAGTCTTTAGTAGACAGGATTAAAGTTTCTCACCATAAATTCACCATTTTGTACGGCTCTTCTGGAGTAGGTAAAAGTTCTTTAGTGGAAGCTGGATTAATTCCAATTCTCAAAGGAGAATCTATAGATACTAAGGATTTTTTGCCAGTTTTGCAGCAAGTTTATACGAATTGGAGGCAAAACCTTGGTGATAGTTTGGCACAGGCTATTTCTGAATTAGAAAACAGGGAAATTTTACCCCTATCTGTTAATTCTAATCACGACTTACTGACAATTTTAAAAGTTCAAGAACAGCAGAATAGAGTCACTGTTTTAATCTTTGACCAGTTTGAGGAATTTTTCTTTAATAATAAGGAGATAGATGGCCGTCAACAATTCTATGAATTTCTCGAAGAATGTTTGAAAATATCTTTTGTGAATGTGATTATTTCCCTGCGGGAAGATTTCATTTATTATCTTTTAGAATACAATCGGAACGTAAATTTAGATTTTATTAATAGGGATATTCTCAGCAAAAATTATATCTATTATATTGGTGATTTTTCTATCGAAGATGCTAAATCTATAATTCAAGGAATAACTGCTCAAACTACTTTTACTTTAGCTCCAGAACTAATAGATGAATTAGTCAAAGATTTAGCAGGAGGTTTGAAAAC
>JAKQYE010000133.1:0-9520 GCA_023356605.1 Trichodesmium sp. MAG_R02
AAAAGTTTTTATTCCTAAATCAATTCCTACTTTTTGATGCCTGTGTTTCATCTGGTGGTATCTTGCCAGCTGAAAAAGTCGCAAAACTTACATACCATTCAGGTGCAACTCTAGATATAGTTATAGTAAAGGTCTGAGAAACACAGTTTATTTGGGATAGCTTCTTTCAATCTGAAAATTCCCAACGTAGGAATCTTGATTTTTTTTCCCTCCGTAACTAATACCTTGCCATTAGAACTATCTACTGTAAAACTACAGTGATGTTTTTTCTTTTTAAAACGAGGTAACTCTGCTTTTATTTTAGGCTCTCTCCAACGGGAAAATGCTTTTTTCACCTTGCCAAAAGCATTCTGATAGATGCCAGATGAATATTTATTTGTCCAGAAATATTCTGTCTGCTTTTTCGGCCATATTTGTAAAGGCTTTCTTGATAGCATCTAACCGTTTTGAGTCTCTGCCAGCGCGAATCGCGAATTACCCAGGTGGCTTTGAGCCACAGATAATCCATGATTGTACACAAACCTAGAAAAGCCAGCACAGCCAGCAAAAAAGCTCTTGATTAATGGTTTGCTGGCGGTACGATTACATTTATAGTCATTTTAGTTTAGATTGAGACAAGTATTTCTTGCTATAACTAAGCTTCAGCAGAAAAAGTTTTCCATCTATTTTTGAAATGACTATATCTTCTGACTATTTTTACCAAAAAAACTGAATTAATTTTTTTGCCTTTAAAGTCAACAGGAAGAAAATCATATGTATAAAACCTACTTTTGACCTATAAGATTCCTGAGTAATGATAATATTTATCCCTAACCAATACAGGTTTATAAGATAACATTTCAATTAACCTACTATAGGGGACATAGGCAAAACAGGGAATTGTTTCTTTTCCCTAAGTTGATCTTCTGTTTCCAGTCTTTATTTTGGCTTATTATCAAAGTTTATCTACATCTCATTAATAAAGGTATCAATAATCAAGTGAGATGCTTTACTGTTACTTTTCTATTACTGTCATAAATAGTAATATATTTCCCATCTTTTTTTCCTTTGAATTGTAGATATTTGCTAATTCCTTATAAATGCTTCACTTAAATTAGTGCACTGAGAATTTATGGGTACCCCTTTTAATGATTGACAGACCACTGATATAGTAAGGTATTTACATCTTATTCTTTATACACTTTTTGCCGGACTGCACTTTCAGGTATAAGTCGTGTAAAGACCTGATATCACAGCGCTATATAGTATAGTAGCATCTATAGGGTCATAACACTACATATAGATTTTTAGTCCTTAATTGTAATTAATAAACCGGCATTTAAATTCCTAATGTATTCAATATTTCCTAGGATAATAAAACTCCTTATAGCTATTCAACTTCCTTAAATGTAGTAACCAATAGTTCCAGAAGGTGGGGATCTGAAACTGGTGCTAATTTTAGGTGGTTTAACAAACAAAAAAAACAGACGGTAATTTATTTTTTGCTGGGGATATGAGTCCTTAGCATAAAAATTATCTTTAAAACGATAATTTATAGATTTTATGTAGTTTACTTATACCCCTAAATTATGCAAGACTATTATCAAAAACTAGCTGTTCTTTATTGTAATTAAAAGCTTGCTACTTATAAAAAATCTCCCATAACTTTTACCTCTGGTTTTAATAACAAAGACCACTGCTTTTCCACTTGTTCTTGAACATGGTAAATCAGTTGTAAAATTTCGTTAGCTTTAGCCCCCCCACGGTTCAGAATAAAGTTAGCATGGCGGTGAGCAACTTGGGCCATACCTATTTGATAGCCCTTAAGTCCAGCTTGTTCAATTAACCAACCAGCAGTTTTTGGTCCAGGATTCCGAAAAACACTACCACAACTAGGTAAGTGATAGGGTTGGGTACTTCTTCGCTTTTGAAAATTTTCAGAAGTTATAGCTTTTACTAGAGCAGGCTTTCCTCCTGGCTGTAACTGAAAAGTAGCTTCAGCAACCAAAATAGATTTACCTTGCAATTTAGAGTAGCGATAACTATATTCCAAATCTTGAGCAGACAAAATATCTATCTGACCATTAGGCGAAATAACATGGGCATTTACCAAGATATCAGCCATACATTTACCTTGTGCCCCGGCATTCATTACCACAGCACCACCAACAGTGCCAGGGATACCGACTGCCCACTCCAAACCTTGCCAACCCATTCTAGCCGCCTTCCAAGCAAGACGTGGTAATAATTCACCGGCTCCCACATTCAGAATACCTGTTTCTTCTTCAAAGGAGATGTGACGGAGATGACGACTGCCAATAACTAATCCAGATAAACCAATATCACTGACTAGCATATTAGAACCTACTCCCAAGAAAGTTATTGGTAACCCCTCACAGTTAGCAAATTGAAAACTTGCTTGTAGTTGATCTAATCCTTTTGGTGTAACATACCATTCAGCAGGACCTCCCACTCGGAAAGAAGTTAGAGGTGCTAGAGGAACATTAGATCTAATTATACAATCTGTTCCCAATAGGGGAATATGTTTATGTGGCCTTTGTTCTGAACTAGCTATGTGATAAGAAAGAGCCATAATGATAACTAATACTTGAATTATCGTAATTTAAGGAGTTTGTTTTGAAGTTAGTTAACTAGCTATCAGCTTTTACCATTTCTATTCTGGAATGCTCTGTAAACAGCTAGCCTCCTAGGTCAGAAATACGTTAACAGCTTTCAGAGCTAGGAATTAAAATCCCTGGCAACCCCAAACTCCGGATAGTTTAGAAGTAGTTGAAACCAACTTATAAACGTTCAGAGTGTTGAGTGCTGGCCGCTTTTTTAACTAAATTTCATGTTTCTTATTAAGCTATTTCACTAGACAAGACCTGGTAGTGAGGTTGTTGATAATATGCCATAACTTCTGGGATAATCTGATTTAGGTTGCCTGCACTCATAAATATGGCCAGATCTCCTGGTCTAAGAACTTGATGCAACAATTTACTTACTGAGTCTAGAGATGATCGATAGTAGACCTGTCGATGATAACTAGAAATTGCTTCAGCTACTTGTTGGCCATTTATTTTACCGTCAGGTGATTCTCCCGCACTGTAGATATTAGTAACAACTACTATGTCAGCGTCATTAAATGATTGAGCAAACTCAGAAATAAAAGCCTGAGTACGACTATAGCGATGAGGTTGGAATATAGCAACAACCCTTTGGATTAGCAATGAGTTATTTTGTGTTTTAAGTGTTAAGTTTTTTGTTGATATATGAGGTTTGGGACTTAATTCCTGATTTTTATGTAAATAAGCTGCTGCCAGAGTTGCATTAATTTCACTAGGATGATGAGCATAGTCATCAACAAATACAATGTCATTGCACTCTCCTCGATATTCAAAACGACGATGAGGAGCTTTGAATTTGGCGATCGCTGAGGCAATAGTAGAAAATTCTAAACCTAATAACCTACCCACTGCCACTGCTGCTAAAGCATTACTTAGATTATGTTTACCCAATAACCCCAACTTCAATTGTCCCAAAATTTGGCCTCGTTCCCAAACACGAGCGAAGGTAATATTAGCTTGATAATCTACACAATCTACTTTATAGTGAGCGTCACCTTCGAAGTTAACACTGTAACTAATAGTTGGCCGGAGCTTTTCTCTAACTGTGGAGCAGTCAATACAACCTACTAGAGTTTGAGAATTTTCTTTAAATACTTGGAAAATTTCCACCACCTGCTCCAAATTATCATAATAGTCTGGATGGTCTAATTCTATATTGGTGACTACACCAATTTGGGCAGATAGTTTAACTAAAGAGCCATCTGACTCGTCTGCTTCTGCCACCAGATAAGGACTTTTACCTAAACGAGCGTTACCTCCCCAGGCGTCTACTTCTCCACCAACAACAATGGTGGGGTCCAAACCAGCCTCCAGAAGCATAAACCCAATTAAACTGCTAGTTGTAGTTTTGCCATGGGTTCCAGCTATGGCTATACTCTGATAATCCTGAATTAAAGCTGCCAATAAATCTGAGCGATGGAAAATTGGACATCCTAGTTCAACGGCTGCCTTATACTCAGAGTTTGTGGTATTTATTGCTGTTGAACAAACTACTTGTGGCAGTTGAGAAATTCCTTCATTATTTTCCAATCTGACATTGTGTTTTTTTATCGTTACTTCTCCTATATTTATACAAGGAGAAATGGGGGATAAATTTAAGTTAGGATTATTCGACAAAAGATAATTTTGTTTTTCAATTGTTTGCTGAAATAACTCTAAATTTTTTGCTTCTTGGTGCCAAAATATGTGAGCTCCTATTGCTTCTAAGCGTCTTGTTATATGGCTTGATTTGATATCTGAGCCATAAGTAGGTAACTTGCGTTTAGCTAAAATATAAGCAAGAGCGGACATTCCGATGCCACCAATACCAATAAAATGAAATGGCTTACCACTTAAATCAACATGTTTACTCATTCAATGCTCCTTACACTCCACACCACGCCCTTAACACGCGATATCATACCAGGATTTTTTTTTTTTAGATAGAGTTTAGCAGTAATTTATTAAAAAGACTGCTTGGCTTCATGAATAATCTTCATATCTTAGTAATCAGTTTGTTTTTTATTAAATCTTTACTTATTGGCCAGTTTTTTTCCGGACATATTTCAAAAATGGATTGAGGACTAATAATCAGAATTTTTTTCGTAAAGCAACATTCGTAAGTGACTCTCACTATGACGTTTATAGTTTCATTGCTAGGACTTACGCAACGACACTACGTATAGTGGCAATATCTTGAAAATGATAATTTTTGGCACCATATATAGCGGTACTGCGCAAGTCCTGATTGCATATGGTATTGGCCTGATGCAACCAAATAGCGGTTAATCTAAAAATAGAGGGGGTAATGAGCAAGACGGTTAAGACAAGACCAAAACTCTTATAGTCTAGAGCCATGAGATGAGTTTTTCAGGTCGCAGAGCTACCAAAAAAAATTACTTAACTTATAGGGGTTTTCACAAAAGTAGACTACGGAACTTCTACCCTCTGCCTTTTGGCTTCTGACTTTAAGCCAGAATCTCTATATTTTATTTTAATGAAAATTTCTATCAACCTGGAGCAATGAGAAGATGGGGTATGTTGGAGTGTTTTTCAATCTTTTTCTTTTACTACTTCTTTCCACTTCTCGCTCCTATAAAACTTGGGGCGGTATGTGAGGTAAAGTCAAGGATTAATCTCTCTTCCCTATTTATTAGAGCGATAAAACTTTGTACCTCATCAACTCTCAAGCTACTGTAATAAAAAATTTCAAAAGTTTTGCTACTTTTTCTTGAGAGCAGGAAACAGATAATACTTTTTAGGAATAAGTAGTAATTATGCTTTAGGCCTATAATCCTTAAAAACATTTTTCTTACTTCTTTAAGTAGGTGGATACAATTGTTCGTATATAAAATAATTTTTTATTGTTGATTCTTTAACTTATAGTCGTTTTAATTAAAATTCAAACAAAAATTGAGTATAATAAAATTAAGTCAACTAGAAACTATTTTGAAGTATGCCTTACAGTTTATACTTAAGACAAAAAGTAATAAATTTTGTAGAAAATGGCGGTATGATTACCGAAGGATCTCATACATTTGGGATAGGAAGAGCTTCGATATATAGATAGTTATCTCGCCCAAAATTAGAAGCAACTAAGGTGAAAAGTCATCGAATAAAATTAGATTGGAAAGAATTAGAAAAAGATGTAAAACAAAATCCAGAGTCTAAATTGGCAGACAGAGCTAAAAAAATTGGTGTTAATCCTAAAGCTATATTTTATGCTTTGAAAAGAATGAAAATTACTAGAAAAAAACAACTTCGTTGTAGAGAAAGAAATAGAGAAGAAAGGATAAAATGTTACCATAAACTACGAAATTTTATCAAAAAATTTGGAAGTAAAAGCCTTATATTTATTGATACAGTTTTTTTTTAAATTTAGATTGAGACAAGTATTTGTTACTATAACTATAGTCATTCTGATTTAGATTGAGACAAAATCTTTTTGCTGTGAAAGGGTTTTAGCTGAAAAAGTATCCCACTCTTATTCGGAATAACTATAAGTTTCAGCAGAAAAAGTTTTCCATTCTTATTTGAAGTGACTAGAAATCAGGATTTGAAGATAATCAAGACTGTATTTATGCCTGGTCAAAAAAAGAGAAAAAAAAGTTTATGGTGAGCAAGAGGGAAAAGGAAGAAAAAGAGAAAATTTAGTAGCCGGGAGAAGAAAAAAGGAAAAAGATTTAATAGCACCAATTATATTTAAAATAACCCTAAATGCCGTTATTTATAGTTGTAATTCCGTCAATACTTCCTCTATTTATTTTGTTTTTTACTGTTACTAATTTATCATTTTATCTAGTTTTTTTGAGGAGTTTTCCCCAATCATTCCGGCTTCTTTGAGCAGATTATAATAACTTATATTATACTCAAAAACCACATCATATTGCATCTTTAAAG
The DNA here is from genome assembly GCA_023356605.1 of Trichodesmium sp. MAG_R02. GTDB lineage: Bacteria > Cyanobacteriota > Cyanobacteriia > Cyanobacteriales > Microcoleaceae > Trichodesmium. The sequence continues at coordinate 6,486 of JAKQYE010000133.1, forward strand.
ATTTTTGTAAATCTGATAATCTAGGATAATCTTGTGTCCTAAAGTACTCAAATAAGTCCCTCTTTTTCGACCGCCTTTAAATAACCTTGTATTTCTTTATGTTGAAGCTTTAAACTTTCTACACCATGAAACAGTGCTTGTTTTTTCCATTCCCTAATAAAACTGCTGAGTTTCATTTAATAATTCTTTGACTTGATGTAGGATTTTCCCAACAAAGTCATTTTGACCATCTAGGCTTTTTTTATTTCTTTGGATTCTTTCGTTTGATTAATAAAATCATCTAGTTCATCTATGATATTCATTTTTTTCTTTTGACTGGATAGCTATTTTTACTATCATATCTGTTCCGACCTATTTAGGATTACTATAGAACCTCCTTGCAAGATTAAACAATCACTTTGTGAGGCTCGGTACCACATCTACACGGCAAAACAGAAGATTAACCCCACATTTTTTAACAAATTACTTGGAATCATAATTAACATACAAAAAAATTATTAAATTACTATTTTGCTGTATGATAATGGTCAAGGTTGGTTTTCTTTCTATTGATTCCTCCTGGTTAAAGTTAATATCACTTCTTTAAAAGTCAGGGAGCTGGAATAAAATCATTGCAGATTTTAAATCTGAAATAAATACAGCACTTTCCTTTGGCTGTGAGGTATATATCTAGGGAGCAACATGCCCGTGTCACAGAAGTTTGATTATTCATGCTTGCACCTTTTTTGTCCTAAATATGCTGTATCTAAATATACTGTATCTGAAACTTCTAAAACTATCAATAAGTAACCGGTGGGGCAGTACGGGGACTTAATCAATTAACTCGGAATATATCCACTTAAGTGGATAAGTTTACTGAAAACCCCATACTGAAACTTTTTTTTCAATATGTGGAACTGTCCGACAATTTAAATTTTACAAGCTACTCTTAGGAGGTAAAAAGTGATTAGAGTTGCCATAAATGGTTTTGGACGTATTGGACGGAATTTTTTACGTTGTTTGCTGACTCGCACAGATAGTCAACTCGATCTTGTAGCTGTTAACGATACTTCCGACCCTAAAACCAATGGTCATCTACTAAAGTACGATTCAATGTTAGGTACTTTAAAAGATGTAGATATTAGTACAGATGAAAACTCCATTACAGTAAATGGCAAAACAATTAAATGTGTTTCTGACCGTAATCCTTTAAATTTACCATGGGGAGACTGGGGTATTGACTTAATTATTGAATCTACAGGTGTATTTGTGACCGAGGAGGGAGCTTCAAAACATTTACAAGCTGGAGCTAAAAAGGTTTTAATTACTGCCCCTGGCAAGGGTGGACAAATTGGTACTTATGTGATAGGTGTTAATCACCAGGATTATAAGCATGAGGATTACAATGTTATCAGTAATGCTAGCTGTACAACTAATTGTCTAGCTCCTATTGTCAAGGTCATACATGAAAACTTCGGTATTATCAAAGGCACAATGACTACAACTCATAGTTATACTGGCGACCAACGTATTTTGGATGCCAGCCACAGGGATGTACGAAGGGCCAGAGCAGCAGCTGTAAATATTGTGCCAACTTCTACAGGTGCAGCTAAAGCAGTAGCTCTAGTGATCCCAGAAATGAAAGGTAAATTGAATGGTATTGCTATGCGTGTTCCTACTCCTAACGTTTCTGTTGTAGACTTAGTGGCTCAAGTTGAGAAAAAGACCTTTGTTGAACAGGTAAATGAAGCTATGGAGGCAGCTGCCCAAGGGCCAATGAAGGGAGTCATTGAATATAGTGATTTACCTTTGGTTTCTATTGACTATCGTGGCCATGATTGTTCTTCAATTGTTGATGCTAGTCTAACAATGGTTATGGGTGGAGATATGGTAAAAGTTATTGCTTGGTATGATAATGAATGGGGTTATAGTCAGCGTGTTGTAGACTTGGCTGAAGTTGTAGCACAGAAGTGGGCTGCCTAGTGTTTTTGAGTTTTGATTTTCGGAAATTAAAAAAAATCAGGACTTACAGGGGCAAACCAAAAAACTAAGTTTTTGTGTAGATGTATATTGTTAAGAATTACGATGTACCCAAGAAACATGGCTTTGCGTATGTAAGTCTCAAAAATGAAAGATAAAACTCCAAATATTAAAATATCCATTATGAGGTTTGGGTTAATACAGGGAAACATCACAATAAATAACCTTTTCAAAAATGTTGAAATCCTTGGCTAAGTGTAAGTTGCTCATTTGGGTATATTCCTTGGCTATCTATTAATAAGATGTCGGTGTCGTCTGTGGTTGCACCCACTATGGCTACACTGACTCTGGTTTTTTTTACTAATTTTTGGCCACAAATTGGTAGGGAGCACGAAACTAGCTCAAGATTTTCCCCTCCATATATAGTTATTTTAATAATCACCATATCTGCAATTTCTCTGACAATAAGTATCAACTATCCACTGAGGAGTTACAGAGCTACTATCAATTTCTATCCCCTGAATTGTCTATAATCAGAGCAGATAAACGATAGGGTAATGCTTGACGATATTGCCAAATATAGTCATTTCAAATAAGGATGGAAAACTTTTTCTGCTGAAACGCGAGTTATAGCAAGAAATCCTTGTCTCAATCTAAATTAAAATGACTATAACTTAAAGACGATGCCTATTGACAGCATCAACTGACCAGTTGGCTGGAACTAAGAAATGCCATAATTTATGGCATGAGAGACCTACGGTGTTATGTTGAAGAAGGGTTTCTTGGATTAAGGTGAGCTTGAAAATATGGATTTTTGGAGTCGGATCATGATAATTATTCGTAAGATAAAGGGTGAGTTTGCGATATACTGCCGCCACCATCCTCCGCCAACGCAAACCCACCCCTTCTTTCCCAATTTTGGTTAATTTTTATGTCAATCAAAGGAAGTAAGCCTAATGTACAACGTTTGACTAATTTAATTTTACTGATCAAATGACTAATTTAATTTTACTGATCAAATGACTAATTTAATTTTACTGATCAAATGACTAATTTAATTTTACTGATCAAATGAC
>JAKQYE010000133.1:9620-17267 GCA_023356605.1 Trichodesmium sp. MAG_R02
TGACTAATTTAATTTTACTGATCAAATGACTAATTTAATTTTACTGATCAAATGACTAATTTAATTTTACTGATCAAATGACTAATTTAATTTTACTGATCAAATGACCAATTTAATTTTACTGATCAAATCGCTTATACTACTTCATGTTCTCGAGGTAAACTTATCAAAAAATATGGGTATCAAAACTATATTTGTAGATTAACAGAGGCGAATAGAAAAGATAAAAGACATAGTAATTTTTGGGTAGGTATGTATAGTTATTTGTGGAAGCTTGCTATGGATTATTTATTTGATATTGTTGAAAATATTATGAATTTAAATCCTCAGAAAAAGCCTGATTATCGAAGAGGATTAAGAGCTATGTCCCAACTAGAAATTCTTTAATTAGATGCAAGTAACTTTGATAATTTATCCGAGGGCTAAAAATTTTAATTGACGATCGCTCAAATTTTTTAATTGATTTACATAAATGTTCTGAGATTCATATACACGACTTACGCAGTTCAGCCATATATAGTGCATTTTTGACAATAAATTGAATAATAATTCAATTCAAAAAGAAAGCTTATTGAGTTTGGGAGGTAGCAATCGCCAATTCACTCTTATCCACCATCTAAGTTGATTATTTATTCATTTAAAACTTTGGGAAATAGTTAAAAATATGATAAAAAAGGGTTGATAATTGCAAATAAAAATCAATGAAAGTGAATATATTAGGCTTTTATCAAAACCGTATTCAGCAAAATTTGAGTCCATCTCAAGTAGTAACATTACAAATATTGTGATACTTAATATCAGTACATAAAACCGTACAAATATAAAAATTAAGTAGTTATTTTATCCCTGCCAATAAAATTAGAAACTAAGCAAAAACACATACAAATATTTTTGAATTTAAAGGAGTTAAGCTTACATTTATTCTGGTTTCCTAAAGTTTAGAATTATCCTCTGAAATTTATTCAAAATTTCCTCAGAATTATTATTATTAATAATAGATAGGAATCAGTGGCAAAATACTAATATATTAATGATTAGTGTGCCTTGGAAGAAAAGTGCTTTGCCTATATATTAGAATATTTTAAGTCATAAAGTATCTAGTAATTTAACCAAACAAAAAGCAGTAATTTGTTCAGTTGTAAGATTATTCAAAGGCCAGAAAATCATTCTAATAGCAGATAGAGAGTTTCATAGTATTTTTCTATCCCACTAGTTGAAAAAAAAACATCAGAGGCAAGATGTATATTTTGTTTTGAGACAAAAAAAGTCAACCATGATTAAACGAGGTAAAAAGTATTGTAAACTATCAGAATTAAAAGTAAATGTCGGTGAAACTAAACTTTTATTGAACCAAAAAATAACTAAGATTTTGAAGGTAAAAATATATAATTTACTCAATTATAAAAAACATAAATATCGTCAAAAATCTGTTGTAGAGAAATGGTATATTCTCACCAATTTATCATCTACTGAAAAGATTAAAAGAATATATAGCAATCCTATGAGTGTTCATGGCAAAAATCATAATCCAGAAACTATAGCAATTCTTTGGGTAGGAGTGGCGAAATTCCATACTGAAAAAGTTTGGGAAAATCAAATAATAGCCTCCATTGTTAGGAGTAATTATTAATAGTCTGGGTATACTGAACAAGGTCATAATTTGAGGAATATTGAAGAAATGACGATTTAACTATCAACAGTCTCTGAGTCCAAATATGATGTGTCAATAACTCCAAAAATACAATTTAATTAGAAAAAAAAACATACATAGTAGCCATTCAGCAACTGAAAAATTCCAAATTTTGAGGAGTCAATATTGGCAGAAAGCGAAAAACATAGAGACTCAAAACTTGATTTTGTTGAATAAAATGGGTATGCCATTGGAGTTAACAAGTGCATTACCTACTTTTATGCTTTGGTAATAGAGTCTATAACTTTTCACCGTTTTATCGAAGTAAAAAAGTCACAGTTTTTGGGGCAATTAGTCTTACGAAAGTCCGATATTATGGGAATAAATCGTGTAGTAAGCTACATTTTTTTTAGTTCAGATAATTAATGATAGTTTACAGTAGAAAATAAAAGACGACTTATTAACATTACTTTAATAACTTTCCTGATCTATGAAACCTAGAATCATAGTCTGTGGCCTGGGTCGTACCGGCTACAAAATATTTCGTCTATTAAGACAGCAGGGTGCAACAGTTGTTGGTATAAGTGACCGCCCACTCCGTGGAGAGGGTTCAGAAATTATTGTCGGCAACTTTCGATCAGCATCTACTTTATTAGCAGCAGGCATTCAAAGTGCCCACACTCTAGTTTTAACAGGGAAAGATGAATCTGTTAATTTGGCCGTTTTAATGTTAGCAAGGATTTTGAATCCTAAAATTCGGATTATTAATCGCTTGTTTAACACCAGTTTGGGGGATCGCTTAGACCATACCCTGACTGACCACACAAGTATGAGTGCATCAGCTTTAGCAGCTCCAGTGTTTGCTTTTGCAGCACTAGGAAATCATGCCATTGGTCAGCTACATATATATAATCAAACCTGGCCAATGCACGAAGAATTGATCGGTCAGAATCATCCTTGGGTAGGTCGTAAGCTAAGTTCGCTTTGGGATAATCGTGACCTGATGTTAATTTACTATATACCAGTAGGAGATCCAATCGATCTAGTCTCCGCAGTAGTAAAAGAGCGACAGTTAAAGGTAGGCGATCGGATAATTATTGCTAGCAAGCCTAGTGTACGAACTCCCAAACAAAATTTAATTCACAACTTATTCAAAATATTTGGCAGACTTAGACAATTTCAGCGACACAGTAAATCAGCAGTAATCCTTAACTTAGCTCTTCTAGTAACAGTTTTAGTTTGTACTATTACTTATATTAGTATTAATCTGAATAATAGTTTCGTTGATTCCCTGTATTTTACTGTTGGTATGATTACAGGAGCAGGGGGAAATGAAAAAATAGCAGAACAAGCACCAGGTAGTGTCAAAATCTTTACCTCGATAATGATGCTTGTAGGTACAGCGATCGTCGGAATTTGCTATGCACTCCTAAATGATTTTGTATTAGGTACTCGCTTCCAAGAATATTGGGATGCTGCTCGTATTCCCGTGCGCCATCATTATATTATCTGTGGGTTTGGCGGAATTGGTTTACATATTGCCCAGCAACTTGTTGCTAGTGGTTATGAAGTAGTAATAATAGAACCTGATCCTAAGTGTCGATTTCTTAATATTGCTAGAGCCATGAAAATTCCTGTGATTGAGGGAGATGCTAGTTTATCTACGACTCTAGAGGTTGCCAATATTGAAAAAGCTGAAGCTCTATTAGCTGTAACTGGTAATGATATTATTAACTTGGAAATTGCTCTAAGTGCGAAAGGTCTAATGTCGAAAATACCAGTTGTAGTCAGAAGTCAAGATCCCCATTTAGCTCTAATGGTGCAACAAGTCTTTGAATTTGAGTCTGTACTTAGTCCCACAGAATTGGCAGCTCCTGCTTTTGCTGCAGCAGCTATTGGGGGTAGAATTATAGGTAATGGAATTACGGCGGATAGTTTGTGGGTAGCATTAGCGACTTTGATTACACCAGGACATCCTTTCTGTGGCAAAGTCACTCAAAATATGGCTCAGAGTTCTGACTTTGTGCCATTGTATATAGAAAGCAATGGTAAAAAAATCCATGGTTGGGATTTACTTACTACGACTTTGAACTCTGGTGATGTTTTATACTTAACAATGCCAGCTAATAGATTAGATCAACTTTGGAGAAATACCCCTGTACAACTAATAAGTAATGTAGTTGAATAGGGTTTTGTTGCATAAACGAAGCCCATGGTGTCAAAATGACAGCATGTAGCACAATAGCTTACATGAGAGTAAATATGAGTAAGTCCAAGTCCAATTCCAAGTACGGTCTTAGTAACGGGCCAGAGTATAATTCCTCCTTAAAGCAAAGAGGGAATTTGACATTTTGGCTCAGTGATAAGGTAATAGAGCAGTGGGTCAAGTAACACAAGACTGGAGGTAGAGAAGCATCTAAGACCAAAGTACGATATAGCTATAGAATTAATGGTTGCTTTGAGTCGCGATTTTTGGACTAGCCCTGATGACAAGCATAAGGATTTGTAGAATCCATATTTGACTTGATGGGACCAAATTAACCCATGCCAGACCATAGTATCCTATCCCGTAGGGCCAGGAAGTTAAATGTTACAATACCAGTTATACCAATGACAGAAGGAATTCATTAAATATTATCTATTTTATTTATAGTTATACTTATAGAAAAAAATAATAATAACTACTCATAATTCTATCAACCATACATAACAAAATATAGTAGTGCATCTCTCCAAGTGTGGGAGTGGTAGAGGAAGAATAGTTATGTAGCTCATGGAATGTCATCTGTGTGGTCATCATAAGACGCAGTAGTTTAAGGGGAGTTAGTTGGAGTGCGAATCTAGTCTACAATACAGTAGTTACTTTAATACGAGCAACATCAATTAGAGGACAACTGGTTCACAATACTCATATACAATAAATTGAAACCACACAAATTAGTGGTTAGTAGGGATTGATTTTGGTCATTTGTCAAAAAAAACAGAAACATTGTTAGCTACAAGAGCAAAAGCAAGGGGATTGCTGGATTGGAATAACTCAAGCATAATTAAGTAGGCTCCTCCTCTGTGCTAGACTCGATAAATAAATAACTGCGAAGAATTAATCGTTAATACAGCAGGAAAAACCGACTCTAAACAATGGCATACCGATGATTAGGATTGCTATATGTGCATGTTTGATTTATAAAATGGTCTAGTTCATCTAACATATTCATTTTTTTTAGGGAAGTGGATATGTTATTATTATTATTATCAGGACTTACGCACAGACACTATATCTATTGGGAGCAAATGCCATTTACCCCTACATATGGCGTTTTAAAGGTTGATTTGCGTAAGTCCTGATTATATCTGTTGCGACCTATGCACGGATTACTATAGCAGTCCGCACATGGGTTGCGACACTTCAATAAGTAAATAAAACTTTTAAAACTCTTACCTATTCTCTGTTCCCTGTACCTTGTTCCCTAAAAAACAGTAGAATTTTTGCGCCCGATCACTCATAGGATTGCTATATATAGCTGTATAACTAATTATATAGCTCCTATTGTCAAGGTCATACATGAAAACCTTGGTCTTATCGGGTTTTGGTTAATACAGGAGAAAATCACAATAAATAACTTTTTCAAAAATGTTGAAATCCTTGGCTAAGTGTAAGTTGCTCATTTGGATATATTCCTTGCCTATCTATTAATAAAACATCGGTGTCGTCTGTGGTTGTTCCCACTATGGCTGCACCGACTCCGATCTTTTTTACTAATTCTCGGCCATAAATTGGTGGGAGACACAAAACTAGCTCGAAATCTTCTCCTCCATATAGTGCCCAGTTTAATGCTTGTTCTGGTGAGACAAATTTAGTTAAGGAGTGAGGAATAGGAATTTGATTACGTTCTATCCTGGCCCCTATTTGAGATGCTTGACAAATTTGAATAATTGCATCTGCTAGGCCATCACTACTATCCATCCCCCCTACCAAAATAGAGTTTTTGTTGTCCTGTGTATTACTAAAACTATTGAAAGATAAGCCTTCCCATAAAATTGTTAAGATGTCTTGCCTAGGTTTGGGACGTTGGTGAGCTAGAATTAGGCTGGACCGTTCTGCTTCGGTGAGAGATGCACCAAGTTCTGGATGAAGTAATAGTTCTAACCCGGCCCTTGAAGCTCCATGGACTCCAGTGACAACAATCACATTTTGTGGTTGACAATTTGAACGCAGAATGGTATGGTTAGGATCAAGTTGTCCAAAAGCAGTAATTGAGATGGTAAGGACGGGTGATTGCACAACATCTCCACCAACTATAGGGGTATTGTATGGTTGTAAGCATTCAGAAATACCTTTGTAGAGTTGTTCAACCCAAGTAACCGATGTATCGCTAGTCAAACCAAGGGCGATCGTAATCCCAACGGGAAATGCTCCCATTGCTGCGAGATCGGATAAGTTAGCAGCAGCACTGCGCCAACCGACATCTTCGGGAGAAGTTGTGCGATCGCTAAAATGTACTCCATCGATAAGTGCATCAGTTGTTACTACTAATGATTTGTTGGGTTGAGTCGGCAAAATGGCAGCATCATCCCCAATAATATCTTTTGGGCAAAAATGATGCAATATTTTTAAAAGTCCTTGTTCGCTAATATCTTTAACTTTGAGCATGGTAGTTGACATAAAAAATAGTCAGTAGGGAGTATGGGAAAATAATTAGGGTTTGCTGAAAAAGTATAGGGTGAGAAGTTTGCGGGGTGTGGGAATAGTGGGGATATCGAATCAACAACCTTTTAAGTTTCAGACACCGAAAACCAGGTACTTTTTTCGAGTCCAAAAAGGCTAAAACCTTTGTCTGTGCCGATAGTGCTTTTAGATTAAATCAGCATAACAATAATGAATTTTATGTTTTATTACTTTTATGATGGGAGGTGTCTATTCAAAATTTTCTAGTAATGAGCCTTCTGATTTTTCCATACATGATTGCTCTTTTTTATTTTTATCTAATTTTTCCACAAAAAGATTGTTTAAACTATCAGCATATCCTAATGCACTGGCATTGTGCTGGTGACATAGAGTGGGTATGTGGCTAGATATAGTCGTTTCACTTGAGATTGAGACAAGGGTTTCTTGCATTAAAACCGACATTCCGCAGATATTCATATATCTTTACGTATATTTACATTTTCAAAGAGACTTATAGAAAGAATATTTGTTCTAGAACTCAATATCGATAAAGTTTATTAATAACTAATTCTCTCATAAAAAACTAGTTATTATTCTTTATAATAGTGAAAATTGATATCTATAACTATAAGGCTTTCAGGGGTAGCATTTGGGGCGATAGATTAATAAAACTTATCAATTTAATCAGGACTTACGTAAAGACACTACTTGTATTGTAAATATCTGAATTTATTGTCAAAAATGCACTATATATGGCGGCACTGCGTAAGTCCTGTTTAATGTTAAGAAGTGCGGAATATGGGATAAAAGGATTTCAGGGGAAAAATTGTTTCATTCTTAAATTAAATGACTATAAGCGTCGTCCTCTGTTGGTCAAAAAACCTGGAGGTAAAGTTCAAAGTTTTTTTCTATAGTTTAGATTTTCCACGCAATATTTTCTTCGACCTATTTAGCAAAAAAGCTTATTTTCACAAGGTTTGAAAAGTTTTGTCCTATCTAATCAAATATAGTCATTTCAAATAAGAGTGGAAAACTTTTTCTGCTAAAACTTAGTTACAGCAAGAAAGACTTGTATCAATCTAAATTCAAAAAACTATGACAGCCAATTAGCGACACCGGATTTATCGATAACAACTACTGCTGCACTATTATAGAGGTAAAATCGGGGGTCGGCAATAGCATCGGAACCACCCATAACTACTGGCCTCCTTTTATTGGTCAGATACTTCAAACCCACATTCCGCACAACATAATTGTATTACAAGAGGTTACAAGAGAATATCTATTTAATTTACGTATAATTACTTATGGTCTTTAGTCACTTCAAGTGAGATCATAAAACTGATGATTC
>JAKQYE010000134.1 GCA_023356605.1 Trichodesmium sp. MAG_R02
AAATTAATCCACCTCTCAGAATCAAGTATTTGATAAGTTAAATTCTCCCCAATTAAAAAAGGTTTTGAAAATTGTCATAGACTAATGTATTGTCATCTTTTTTTTCAGGTTGCAACCTTGATAATTTTGCAAATTAGAGAAAATAAAGTTCAACTATAAATTAATCTATCTTGGGGTTCTTTGCTTCAACCAAATCTAGGAATAAATAGTAGATTTATTTATCGATATTGGGTTGCGATCGCCAAATTAATCCACCTCTCAGAATCAAGTATTTGATAAGTTAAATTCTCCCCAATTAAAAAAGGTTTTGAAAATTGTGATAAACCAACATAGTATCATCTTTTTTTTCAGATTACAACCTTGATGATTATTTATTAATAATAAGAATTATTAATTGTATATAACTCCCTCTAAAGATGTAAAACTTTTCTAATAAAATGCTTTTTAAGATATTAAATCCCGATTCTTTTAATACCTCATAAACTCAGGACTACCAAAAATTAAAGCTGCCCTTAAATCAGGAGGACTTTGAGCAATTACCCCACGAGTCTGAGCAGAAAAATTATTACCCAAAGTCGCCATTAACTTTTCTGCACTAATAGGTTTACCCCGACCCAATAAACCACCAGACAAAGGCACAGCTAAACTACTCCGTCGAATCATGGTATCCGAATCTAACCAAGCATCTTTTGTATTTTTATAACCATCAGGAGTAACACAACCATAAAGAGGCATTCCTAACTGGTCTAAAATCCCATTAATAGGTCGAAAATTATCAACCTCATTACCCATAGCTCTCATAGCAGAAACCACAAACCGATAAGGATTTTTAAACTTAGAATTATGTACCTCTGGTTGCCAAAATTCTGAACTATTGAACAGGGTATTAAGTACCCTAGAAATATCCCCCTGACTATCCAAAAAACTCTGAGATAAAACTTTTACTAAAGACTCAGATGGTTGGTCTAAAACAAAAGTTTGAGCTAACTTATAACTAACATATCTAGCCGTTGAAGGATGATTAGCCAAAATATCTAAAGCTGTTTCACCTTCAGCCATCCCATTCTCTTTAATTGTTTGTCCGAGAAAAAATTTATCACCTAGTTCGTGACGTTTTTCATCAAAATAAAATCCATCTTTATCTTTCGCTCTTTTGTTATTAGGAGGTAGACCCCAACCAGTAAAAATTTTTGCTAAAGCAATAATATCATCTTGACTATAGCCTCCATCCACACCTAAAGTATGTAATTCTAATAATTCTCTAGCATAATTTTCATTTATTTTACCTCTACCACTTCGCCAATTATCTAAATAAATTAACATAGCTGGATGATGAGCAGTAGCGCCTAATAATGCTCTAAACTTTCCCAAAGCATAGGGTCTAATGGCCTGCTGTTCATAACAGCTAAAATATAAACGATTGAGTCCTTGACGACCAAAAACATTAAAGTGATTATACCAAAAATCTACCATCACCTCCTCTAAATGACGCGGACTTTCTAGATTCCTTAAAAAACGTCCTTTACTTCCCTGTAAAAAAACCTTTTGCTCAAAACGTCCTCTGATTCTATTTAATGCTATTCTGTTTAATTTCAAAATTTTTCCCTGTTGTTGAAGTCGCTGTAATTCCGTGATTATTTCACTAGGAGTTAGGGGTAATGTATCTAGATATTTTAGCTTTTGAATTAGTAGTTTTGGGTAGGGAATAGAATTAGGTTGGAGTTGAGATTGAATATAAGTTTCTACACCAATATTTTTAATCTTTTCGACTTGTCCAGGAGACGGTCCTAAACTAAGACGATTAATTAGGTGTAAAATTTTAATATCAGCCATTTCAGTTATGAATTATGAGTTATTATTTATCAGTTATTAATTATAGTAACTTTCAGAATAGTAAGGTAAACTCATAGGAGCAAGATGCGGGGACCAAAAACATTTAATTATTAATATTTGTACTTCATATACTTGGAATTCGCTATAATATTTAGAGTAATCTGAATATTCTAAATTACTTCGGATTATGGAATACTCAGAACTAGAATATTGTTAGATTTTAGGGTTTCAGTGGCATTTTTACATTCATCCAAACCAGAAACACGGGCAATTTATCCTTTTTGCATCTCTATAGTTTGCTATTTGTAGGTTGGGTTGAGGACACGAAACCCAACACAGAATCTCAATACCACAAGGATATTGAAAACTGCTCATATTTGATACTACTATTGTTCTGGCAGACCAATATTTTTAGATATTTTTGTTGGGCGACGCTACCCCTTAACTAGACCTACAACAATATCACTTTTTTCTTCTTTGATATTACTATTGTTCTGGCAGACCAATATTTTCGACATTTTTGTTGGGTGGCGCTACCCTTTTATTTTAGCTCTGTCAAGAATGAATAAAAACTCATTATCTGTCCAGTAATATTCTTGACCTGCTAATAGATAATGGCTCCAAAATATATCCTGATATTAAAGGTTATAGAATCTTTTCATAAGCTCTGGTATCCCCTAATTAAAATCCAATAATACCATTTCTCGAACCTTGATGCTACCCTTAGATGGTGGTAAAAATAACTCGAGAAATCTTAGTTATAGTTGTTTTGATTTAGATTGAGGCAACTATTTCTTGCTATGACTGAGTTTTAGCAGAAAAAGTGTTTTACTTTTATTTAAAATGACTATAACAATAAAATTGCGTCAATAAATAGTATTTAGAAATAGAAAATCCAAATTAGCGCCAAGTTTTTGAGAATTGGTATAACTTTGATATATTTAGAACTTACACAAAGAAACCCGGTTTCTAGGATAAATCCTTGTTTTTGACAAACAATAGACATCCAGGAAAAAACCAGGTTCCTAGGCACTTGTAGGTAAGTCCTATTAATAATTAAGCTATTCTACTAGTTACATATGGAAGCAGTTTAGCCATGATCATTACCATTACCATTCTTGCTCAAGACCTTCTGAGCCAACTTATTTGGCATTTCTTGTAGATGATCAAACTGCCAATTAAAAGAACCCACTCCCATGGTTTGCGATCGCAACTCTACAATTAAATCTTGCATTTCTGACAAAGCCAAATAAGCAGAAATCTGATCCCACCCTTGCCAGTCAGTTATACCCTCATAACCCAATATCTGACCACGACGGATACTAATTAACTGTAAAACCTTTGAAGTAAACTCATTAGGTGCAAAAATCTCCACTAAAGCAATAGGTTCCAACAATACTGGTTGACAGTCACTCATTCCCTGCTGCATGGCCACCCGTGCTGCCTGCTTAAATGCTTGCTCCGAACTATCAACAGAATGATACGACCCATTAGTTAACGTCACCCCAACATCAACCACCGGAAAACCTAGAGGACCATGTTGGAGATATTCCCGCACTCCTGTTTCCACACCAGGAATATACTGCTTCGGCACGACCCCACCGACAATAGTTTCACTAAAATTAAAACCTGACCCCCGCGGCAACGGTTGAATGTCTAAATACACATCCCCAAACTGCCCATGACCCCCACTTTGATGTTTATAGCGACCATGAGAATTAGTCTTTTTCCGAATAGTTTCTTTATAGGGAACTTGGGGTAAATGAGTTTTCATCGAAACATTATATTTCCGGCGCAAGCGGTCTAAACTTATCTGTAGATGAATTTCACCTTGACCCCAAAATATGACTTCGTGAGTATCCCCATGTTGTTCCCATCTTAATGCCGGGTCTTCTTCAAGCAACTTTGTTAAAGCGCTGCTCATTTTTACTTCATCTTTACGGTTTTCCGGAGCGATCGCCATAGCAAAAACAGGAGACAATACTGCTGCTGTAGGCAACTTAGTTTTCCCATCTGCATCTGTAGCTAAAGTATCACCTGTATGCATACCTTCCATCCGACTGAGGGCAACTATTTCTCCAGTTTTAGCTAACTCTATACTTTCTGTTTGCTGACCCATCAACCGATATATTCCACCGATGCGCACTCCATTTAAAATCATCCCATCAGTAATTTCCCCTTGCCATACCCGAGTTAAAGAGAGTTTACCACCTTGAGGAGTGTAGTAAGTTTTCAATACTTGAGCAATAGGTGTTTCCGAATCTGATTTTAAACCTCGACGCTTTGCCGTTTCTTTTGGTACAGGAGTTTCTCGCACCAGAGCATCTAAGAGAGAACGAACACCAGAATCTTTTTCTGCTGCCCCTACAAATACAGGTACAATTAAATCTGCACTCAACTCCATTTTTAAATCAGCAACTATTTCTTCCGTTGGTGGTTCAATATTTTCAACCAACTCTTCTAATAAATTATCATCAAAATTAGCTAACTCTTCCAGCATTTGTTCTCTGGCTACCTGTTCTTCTGCTTTCAGAGATTCAGGAATTGCTACAGGGTCTGATGGCGCCCCTGGATGGTAATGATAAGCTTGTTCAGTTACTAAATCAATAAAACCAATAAGTTGATTATTTTTAGCAATAGGGTATTGATGGGGAACAATAGGGCGGTTAGACACAGTTTTGAGTGCCTCTAATACTTCAGCAAAGTTAGATTTACAGTGGGTTTCGTCCGTACATACCCGATCCATTTTATTAATAAAGACAATATGGGGAATTTCCCAGTCATCAAGAAATTTTAATAGTGGGGCAAGGGTTAGAACACGCACTGGATCTGGTTCACATACTACTATTGCTGCCCCAGCTCCGATCAGAGCATTATTAGTTTCTTGAGCAAATTCTATGGAACCAGGGCAGTCTAGAAAAGTAAAATGAATGCCGCCGTACTTAGTACTAGCGGTATTTATTTCTACTGTCATGGAGCGGTCTCGAGCTTCTGGACTAGCATCTCCAATGGTATTACCATCTTTGACACTACCTTTGCGGGATATTGCTCCTGTAGTTGATAATATACTTTCTAGTAGTGTTGTTTTTCCACTCAAGTATGGGCCTACTATAGCAATATTTCTGACATTTGAGGCAAGTTTTTCTGACATCATCATTATCCTCCACCCAATGGTCTATAGTCCAACATTGATCATTGAAAAAATAGCTTTTTTATCTTAGAATCTAATCTGTTTTTTTTATAATCTCAAGCTATTTTTTGAGGTTAACCTATTTTTGCCACTATTAAAAAAAATGTTCATTTATCTTAAATCTTAGTTCAAATTAAATAAAGTTTAACAAACTAACATCAAATATATTTAACTTTTGTTACTAAGCCTTCCCGGAAATGTCTCTAAAAGATTAAATCGGCTAATTCTGCAGGACTTAGGCACCCTAAACATTTGTCAGAGTTAACGGCACTTTTGTCACATAAGATGAAAAACCCTTACTATATATGACACGCCTGTTTCAAAGTCCGACTCAAATTAGTTTGGTGGGAAGATAGGGAGAAGCGGGGGCTAGAGAGATAGGTCAGATTTTTCTCAAGAAAAAGGTATTTTTCACCTAAAAAAACCCTCCTACCAACCCCCATTGGTAATTTATGACTGAGAATGAGAACGCTCTACTATATATGTATGTATGTAACAAAAAAGGAAAAAGAATTATCTTTTATGGCTATCTTTAGTGGATGAGAAAGCTGTTTCTTTCTACAAAAAAGCCACCAGAAATGAGCAAAAGCTACTCTAACCCCTATATTTTTGTGATTAATTATTAGATAATCAAACAGCCACGGGTGGATCGGTAACAAATCTATAATTATTAATTAATTTTTAATTATTGGCATAGAAGCTGAAATGCTCTTAGACATACTCCCTTCATTGCCCATACTTGATGAAAGTAGTTCCAATCTAATTTTTGTAGTGATTATGTGGTATCTAAACCCATACCTAGGATTAAAGTCAACTAAACTAATTTAACAGACTTGTTGCTTTATGATGAAAAAAAATCCTTAAAACCCTTGATATCTAAAGATTATAGCTATCAATACTCTAAAATACTGGGAATTATTACTCTGCCTAATTTTGAGGGATTTTTTCTCTCTATTAGCAACAAGTCTAATATTATAGTTATTTGAATTTAGATTGAGACAAATTTTTATTACTATAACTAGGTTTCAAGATAAAAAGTTATCCATTCTTATTTGAACAGGACTATAACTGTTTTAATTGTCAGTATTATATTGAACATCAGATCAAACCCGTAAATATTAGTTGAACTTAACTATTGAGTTTCCCATTGACAAAATGCACAGATTATAGTGGCTATGTCAATAAACTGGCGATCGCTCTGTGGAGAAAAGCTATAAGATTTTGGAGTCAACCATCAAATTTCTGTACATCTTCTCAATTCCTAAAAAGAATGTAGGGAAATTCCATGGAAAGTCCCTATAATAGTTTCACAAAAGGCTAATAATTATTGGTGGAATTCTCCAATACCTAACATTTACCACCTTCTTGAGAGGCCAAAACACCATTCAAGAAAATATCAGCTAATCCCTCCGCCATTTCTTGCATTGCTTGGGGAGAAGTATCAGAGTCTAATAAAGTTTTTTGACTAAACCCGGCGATCGCAAACATTCCTAAAAATACTCGCGCCACAAGCTTGGGACTCATTTGCCGATATACACCCCGCTCCATCGCTGTGGCAAAAAAAGCCTCGGCCACATCCGTCATTTTACCGATAACCTCCGATTGAATCTTATCTCTCAATTCAGGATGAAACTGTGCTTCCAGGAAACAGACTTTCATCATATCTGCATTGCGACTAATATTTAACATTCGGCGACGCATCACCTGTGCCACAGCCTTATAGCTAGACATCTCACTTAATTCTGTCAATAAATCTGTGAGAATTTCCACCCATCCTGTAGTAGCTAACTCTATCAAAATCGCCTTTTTATTAGTAAAATGATGATACAAAGCACTCTCTGCCACTCCCGCTTGCTTTGCTAAATCACGAGTTGTGGTACCATCATATCCGTATTTAGCAAACAACTTTTGAGCTGCTTGTAAGATTTTACTTCGTGTCTGTGTCTCTGGAGTTTGTAACTTAGTCAAAACCTTCATAATGGTTAAATTTTCAACTTACCCCTTAGCTTAACATCTTCTAATCAACTAGATATTAAGGTAAGCATTGCAACTTTAATCTTAAGAGTAAAGAAATACTGCTTATATATCCCTTAGTATTGTGTAAGTTTAAAGAAGTAAAGTGAATTTTCATTTAACTGTCAAGTCCCCTAAAACTTAAAAATAATCAACCATTTGAAAAACAGCCGTGAAAATAGTTTATAAGCTAGCCGTTTTATTCCCATCATTAAATCACAGATTATAGCAGGAGTCTCCAACACCATCTTAAAGATTTATAAATTTAACCCCTTCCACAATCGTTATACTCCTGATTATCTAGTGATTATTTAGGTGTAAAGCAAACTTCTATCGGATGAGCTGGGCGAGCAACAGGAAATTTATTAATTGTCAAATCTTGATTCTCCTTAAATTTCCAACTACAATTATCTAGTAGGGCAGATATAAATATTTTGATGACCAAATAAGCAAATTCTTTACCTATACACTCCCTTGCGCCACCTCCAAATGGGATATAACAAAGAGGCTTCTTTTTATCTTCAGCATTAGTAGAATTAAACCTTTCTGGATTAAATATTTCTGGTTTCTTATATATTTCCGGATCTTGAAGAACTGAACTAATATAGTAATATACATGCCACCCTTTAGGAATTCGGAATCCTTGAAAAGAACAATCTTCAGTGACTTGTCGAAGTCCACCACTAACAGGAGGTGCTAGCCGTAATACCTCTTTAATTACTTGTTCTAGATAAACCATTTTCTTGAACTTATCTAAAGATAATGTTTCTGATATATCCAATTTTTCTTTTTCTATTTTAAGCAATTTTAAAACATCTAAATGCTCAGATGTTAAGATCAAAAAAGAACTTAATGCTGAACTTAATTCCTTTCTTCCTAATGATAAAAGATTAACCATTTGTTCTGCTATTTCCCTTGCAGTCAGTTCCTGATTCATTTTTTCTTGAACTGTTAGTAATATTCCTAATACATCTGAACCAAAATGATTTTCTTTTTTTCTTCTGAAAATGATTTCTTCAAATTGATTAAATAATTTATTCTTACTTTTTAAAGCACGACCTAATTTAGTCCAAGGGAATGCTAAAGGAATAGTATTTAATCCTGACCTCATATCTTTTAAATAATTATTTATCTCACTTTGTGAAGCATAATCTATACCTAGCAATAATTTTAAAACCAGATCTAAGGTATAATTATCAATTTCAGAATATAAGTCTACATAGTCAAAATTCATCCATTTTAAAAAATAGCTATTACTCAAATCAAGAATGATATTAATATAATTATTTAAACTTTTACTTTTGATAGTTTTAGCTAATACTTTTTGTCTATCTCTATGTTCTTTGCCTGCTAAAATGGTAATGTCATTTTGGCCAAATATTTTTTGATAATTTCTCCAAATTTGAGAGTATGTGAAGTATTTATTTTCATTAGTTAAAACAAATTTAATAGCTTCATATCCTTGAAAATAAATAAAATTTTTACCTAAAAACCTAGTTTTAGAAACAGGACCATATTTTTGGTAAACTTCTTCCATAAAATTTTGAGGATTTTTGAAGACTTTTTGCTTTTGTCCAATCCAAGGTAATCCTAAATTACCAGGGGGCAAAGCCAAAGAAGAAGAGAGATTGGATGATTGAAAATTCATATTTACAAATATTTTATTTAACTTATTCCAACAGGTTTTTGATTCTTTCAAATAAAGGTTAACATAATCTTATGACTAATGTGAAAATTAAGTACAAACGAAAATTTTTCTACAATCTCCAGTTTTAAAGAGGTCACAGCTAGAGAAATTTTATTCTAAGCACTCAGACCAACATCAATTTTCCAATACTCCAGAATCTAATTAATTTTAGATAACTTGAATTGATTTGATTATTGATGTTTTGCCTTAGACTAGAAAAGTCTACCCAGAACCAACACAAAAAACCTAAATAACAACAATTTGGATATGCTCAAAAACTTATTATCTCAAATGATATTGTTTCCTTGCTGGCCTCAGAAATTAATCAGCTCCCTCCTGGACAAAGCCAACTTTAATGGTCCATTTATTAATGGATCGGTTTGTAAATCTCTGAAGTTTGGCCTTTGCCTAATTGTTGCATGTTTCTTCTGTTTTGGCCTTGTACCTAACATGGCCCTAGCTAGAGAAGATTCCTCTTCAGGAACAGTATCAATTAAACCCTACTTAGACCGAGTAATTAAAAAAGTCACAAAATTTCGCCTTAATAATGGCATGAAATTCATCGTTCTAGAACGACATAATGCCCCTGTTATATCCTTTGTCATTTATGCCGATGTGGGTGGAGCCAACGAACCAGATGGCAAAACAGGCGTAGCTCACTACTTGGAACATTTAGCTTTTAAGGGCACAAAAAAAATCGGCACAAAAGACTATGAAGCAGAAAAACCTATCTTAGATAAGTTAGACCAGATATTTGCAGAAATTCAGCAAGGTAGTATGGATGGCGAAAGTGAAAAGGTTGCCAAACTAAAAGCAGACTTTGAGAAAACTCAAAAGTTAGCATCTGAATATGTAAATCAAAATGAATTCTCTAAAATTGTTAAACAAGCAGGAGGAGTAGGACTGAATGCTGCTACCTCCGCAGACTATACCCAATACTTTTACAGCTTACCTGCTAATAAACTAGAATTATGGATGTCCTTAGAGTCAGAAAGGTTTCTAGAACCAGTATTTAGGGAATTTTACAAAGAAAAACAAGTAATTCTGGAAGAGAGGCGATCGCGTACCGAAAATTCACCGGTTGCCCAAATGTTAGAACAATTCCTCAGTAAAGCTTTCCTAGTACATCCATATGGTCGCCCTGTCATTGGTTATTTAGAGGAAATCCAAAATTTAACCAGAGAAAATGTTCGGGATTTTTTTGATACTCACTATGTTCCTAGTAATTTAACTGTAGGGATAGTAGGAGATGTTAATCCTAAAGAAGTTAAAAAATTAGCAAAAATATACTTCGGTCGCTACAAAGTCAAGCAAGGACCTCCAAAGCTTAATATTGTTGAACCTATCCAAACCGCAACCCGAGAAATAACGATGGAGTTGCCATCCCAACCTTGGTATATCGAGGGTTATCATCGACCAGCAGTAAATCATCCTGATAGCGTAATTTATGATATGATTACTAGTATTCTGAGTGATGGTCGTACTTCTCGCCTCTATCAGTCATTAGTTGAGAAACAACAAATTGCACTTGTCGCCGAGGGATTTAGTGGTTATCCAGGAAGTAAGTACCCACACTTGATACTATTCTATGCTATGACTGCTCCTAATAGTGATATAGATGAAGTAGGAGCAGCTTTGCAAACAGAAATTGAAAAGTTGAAAACAGAGCTAGTTTCTGATGAAGAGTTAGACCGGGTCAAGACTCAAGCACGGGCAAGTTTGTTACGATCTCTTGACTCTAACATGGGTATGGCTTCTGCTCTCTTGAACTATGAAGTTAAAACTGGTTCATGGCAAAATTTATTTAAAGAGTTGGATGCTATTAATGCTGTAACCAGAGAAGATATTCAACGTGTAGCTCAAAAAACTTTTTTTGCAGAAAACCGAACTATTGGTAGACTACTTCCTAAGGAATAAATTTGGTGGTATCGGTATAGATAGAGTACACCCCATTTGGGGTTGTATTTACTGACATCTATTCTCCCACAAACCCAGTTTCTGAAAACTCTCAACTCCCAAGGGTATTTGATATAATGCTATAGTAGTGCGGTAAATGAACTTTTATGTTTTACTTAAAAACAACAAACTATGCTCTCTAACCAAAATAAAATGACTAAATCAAAACTTTTCTTAACGGCATTTTTAGTAATGGTAATGCTGTTATCCATTTTAGGAAGAATGCCAGCTATAGCCATAGGAGCAGCAAAACATTACACTGAACTAGAATTTCCACCATTACTAAAATTAGATCTCCCCGAATACACTCGCTTTCAACTTGACAATGGCATAGTTGTATATCTCATGGAAGATCGGGAACTTCCCCTTATTAGTGGCCGTGCTTTATTTCGTACAGGTTCTAGATTAGAACCAGAAAATCAAGTGGGTTTAGCAGGTTTAACTGGAACTGTTATGCGTACAGGAGGCACAAGTCAACACTCTCCTGAACAAATAAACCAACTACTCGAACAAAAAGCGGCAGCAGTAGAAACAGGTATTGGGGGTACTGCTGGCAGTGCTAGATTTAGTTGCCTCACTGAAGATTTGACAGAAGTATTCGGATTATTTGCTGAAGTTATTCGCGAACCTGCATTTATTGAGGAAAAACTAGACTTTGCCAAACAACAATGGCAAGGTGGCATTGCTCGGAGAAATGACGACCCTCAATCTATTGCTAGCAGAGAATTCCGCAAATTGATTTATGGAAGAGAAAGTCCTTATGCTAGAACTGTTGAATATGAAACTCTCAATAATATTTCCCAGGCAGATTTAATTGATTTCTATGGCAAATCTTTTCACCCTGAGAATATGATTTTGGGAATAGTCGGGGATTTTAATATTAAACAGATGCGATCGCTAATTACAGAGAAACTAGGGGACTGGCAACCAAGCAGTAAGGCAGTGAAACCTCCTCTACCAAAGGTCACTCAAGCTGAAGTCGGTAATATATTTTTTGTGGAACAACCTCAGTTAACTCAAAGTTATATACAAATGGGTCATTTAGGTGGAAAGTTAGATAATCCTGATTATACAGCTTTGAGTGTAGTAAATAGTGTCATGAATGGTTTAGGAGGACGTTTATTTAATAAAATTAGATCGCGCCAAGGTTTAGCTTATTCTGTTTCTGCTTATTGGAGTGCTAATTATGATTATCCAGGAGTATTTGTTGCTGGTGGTCAAACTCGTTCAGATGCTACTGTCCCATTTATCAAGTCTGTTCAGGAAGAAATTGAACGTATCCGCACTCAACCTATTACACAAGAAGAACTTAAGCATGCTAAAGATGCGACTCTCAATTCATTTATTTTTAATTTTCAAGATCCAGCTCAAACTTTATCCCGTTTGATGCGATATGAATATTATGATTATCCTCAAGATTTCATTTTCCGTTATCGCCAGGAATTGGAAAAAATTACGGCTACAGATGTGCAAAGAGTAGCTCAAAAATATTTGCAACCAGAGAAAATGGTTACTTTAGTTGTGGGTCATCAAGAAGCAATTCAACCTCCTCTGAGTAGTCTGGGAAATGGGATGAAAATTACTTCTATAGATATTACTATTCCAGAACCAAGCTAGACAGGCTATTAGAGTCGAATGGCTCTTGGCTACGACAAAACTTAATTATACTAATGCTACCGGACTTAAGATCACTACTGTCCGGTTAAATGGTTACAGTTAAAGTTTGTAGTAGGGCAAGAGCCCTATCTATAGAAACTCCTGAAGATTTGGCGACTATTCAAAATTGTCTTGGTTTGACTGATTTGGAACGCGTTCAGGGAGCGCCGGGTAAGAATTTGAAAAAAGCGATCAATTATCTGAATCTGGCTTTGAACTTTTATAAAAAACAGGACTTACGCAGTACCGCTATATATAGCGCCAAAAATTATCATTTTCAAGATATTGCCACTATACATAGTGCCGTTTCGTAAGTCCTGAAAAAAGAGAGGTTTCCTAACCAGGGAAAAATTATTCTTCAAAATGGATAAGACGCAGATGGCAGTAGGCAAAAGCAAAAAAAAAAGGCTAAGACTAGGAGTAGGTTGGGTAGAACGACAGTGAAACCCAACACCCCCTTAGTTTTTGTGAGGTTTCCGACCTCAACCCACCTTTATCCTTCAATAGATACTAAACTTTAGGAATGCATACAGCAGTTTTCATTTCGGTAGACCACGGTAGGGACGCCCTTATGCAACGTCCCTACAAGGTTTTGGTTATGGCGATGCAGTTCATCAATTTGAAAAGCGCTGTAAGTCGCCTATATTTAGGAATACATAAGTCGCCTATATAAGGCTTTCAGGACTCTTGAGTTAAGTATAGTTGTGCAGTAAGGGCTAAAGCCCAACTACAAACCATATGCTTTTGAGCACTAACTATCTGGAGATGATATTACCTCAAGTCGTCACCCACCATTATAGCACTAAGGACACTTATAAGTACTCAAACTGACTTAGGGACTACCTTTGACTTTTGACTTACTACAGTGCTTATTTGTTGGGTTTCGTGCTTCAACCCAACCTATGGGGCTGACTATCCCCTACCCCGTCCCCCTGTTTCCTGCTATAACTAGCAATAATAGCCACCATCAACCACCAAAGAGTATTAATTTGGGGACGATACCAAACCGTATCCACCAAACCATGACCCATCAACCCAACCATAGCAGCCATCGCCCCAATCAACCAATACCCTTGAGGATCACCAGCATCTCGCAAACGTTTCAACTGTAACACACCCTGATTAAAAGTCACCAGAAGCAACCACAAAAAAGTAGTCAAGCCAAGAAAACCAGTTTCCACGACAATTTCCAAAGGCACAGAATAAGAACTCAAAGCACTATAACGGGGACGCTGATAGAGAGGATAAATCTTATTAAACACATCATTACCCGGTCCAATACCAAAAATAGGGCGATCGCGAATCATATCAAAAACAGACATCCAAACATTCATCCGAAAATTATTACTACTATCTTGACGACCGGCAAAAACACTCAAGATACGATCGCGCAAAGGCTCTAACAAGACCACCGCCAAAATCAACAACCCAGCCAAACTTCCCACAGCTATGGGCAGAGACCAAATTCGCCAAAAACTTGGCATATAGCTCCTCCACCAATACCACATTAAAATCAACATAGCAAACATCAAAGCCAAAAACCCAATCCAACTACCTCGACTACCTGTATAACGCAAACAAGCACAACTCACCAGCAATATGGTCACTGCCAGAGATTTTCGAGCCCAACTACCCCAAGCAAAAATTGCCACAAAACTAAAAGCAATAGCAGGCAACAAATATCCACCCAATAAATTAGGATTTCCCAAGTAACTATAAACACGAGTCGCACCTGCTTGAGCAGAAGTAGGATCATTCCAGGTCGCCAGAGGTTCAACCTTATCTATCCATTGACGAATACCATAAAAACTAACAATTAGAGAAACCAATAAATAAATATTGATTAACCAAGAGCGGAGTCTAGGGGATCTTAAGACCAGAGACCCCGAAGCAAACAACAATAAATAAAGAGTCAACTTCACCCAGCCACTAAAAGCAGCAGTCTTGGCCGGAGAGACAACCACCGCCAATGTAGCAAGACTCCAGTAAAGGAATATTAATAGATGAATAGGCGTTAAATATTCTTGGGTGTTATCCGAGACCTTCAGCAATACCCAAAGACCAGCACTAGCAAGTAATAAGAAACCAATGAGAGTAGTATTGACAAAAGGAGCCAGAGTAAATATAATTGCTAGCAGCACAAAACCAAGAGGTTCCCCCCATTGCATTAACCAACTACCCCGTCGCCAGTTATAAAGGGAACCATTAAGTAAACCATAGAGATAGCTAGCATTTAACCATTTAGAATCAGAGAATGAGAGATTAGTTAGTGTTAACTTTTGCCAAACTGAATTCATTTTATGATACCAACAAAAATAATAACAAGACAAACCGGAAGTGCAGATAGGGCTTTTGCCCAACTACAAACCATATACTTTTTGAGTACTGATTATCCAGATATAGTTATTTTAAATAAGAATGGAAAACTTTTTCTCCTGAAACTAACTTATAGCAAGAAATACTTATCTCAATCTAAATTAAAATGACTATATGATATAAGTCCTGATAACAATATCATCAACTTAGGCTATATTACTATCTTATTAGGACTTACCCATGTAGATAAAAATATACACCATCTGTAGTCGTTAAAGACCGTTAACCACTACTAGATATAGCGCTTGGTGCGTAAGTTCTACTTATTATAACTTAGGCCAATTCCTAGATAATACACTATTTGTAGAGGTTATATTATGTAGTTAGAATTATGGCTTGCTGAAAAAGTATTTTTCAGGAGTAAGGAACCCATCCCTAACATCTCCCAGGATGAGAAGTAGGGACAGAGGTTTTGATTTTAGTAGACCACAGTAGGGATCTTGCATGCAAGGTCCCTATAAGGTTTTGGTTGTGACGATGTGGTTTATCAATCTCAAAAGCCCTGTAAAGCCCTCAGTGCAGATAGGGCTAAAGCCAAACTAAAAACCATATACTTTCACAGATAGAAAGGGGTTAACGTAAAATCCCTCTTTTCTTCAATCCTTCATCTAATTGCCTCAAAAACTGTAAATCTGTCTCTGGTAAATATCCGCCACTATCCTCTTCTAAAAAACTAAACGCTTGCCTAAACTCATAGGCACTTGCCTGGATAGGTGCATCAAAATGACTTGGAATAATCCGCCGAAAATTCCACTCTGCTACCTTCTCAACCCATTCCATCACCTGTCTGGGAGCCCGGTTCAAAATCAGAGTTTGTAATATAGGGGCTACTAATAACCGCCCATCCTGTCGTAATTTTGTAAAAGAACTCTGCCACTCAGACCTCCACCGCCATGGTAAGAGACCAAAATATGCACGCTTAGAGCGATCGCTTGCTTTCCAAACATTCTTCAACATTTCCCCAGTAGGAACTACATCTAAAGCATCCACCTTAAAATACAATCCAAACAAACATATTTTTTGCCACCCTATACATCTATTTGTGGGAGTATCTTCTACCACATCAAACACATCATCTTTAGCATGAAATAATAACGGATATGGGTTTAAATGCAAAATGTCTGGCGTTTCAGCAGGTACAGATAAGACAGTGTCAACCGCCAGTAAAGTTTGGGACAAACTATGACAGAATACTACTTCTGCAAAAGGTCTGATACCAATATCAAGGGGTCCGAGAGTTACATATTCAAATTCTGCAGCAAAAGGTGCATCTTTACTATTTACAGGAAGTAGGTAGGTGCGGTTTCTCGGCAAACCCAACCAACTCAGGGGTAAATTTAGAGGAAAACTCCATTGGTTGGGGGTGACAAAAACTTCCGCCGTGGGAAATTTTCTAGCAAATGGGCCCACATATACCTTATGTTCTAAACCAGAAATAGTTGGTAAAATAATATAGCGAACTTCTCCATATTTTTCTACCAATTCATTTACAAGCCTCACACATTCACGTGTTGGCGCTATTGGGGCGTAGATAAATAAACCGCCTCCAAGCATTCTGACTACTGTCATTCTAATTGGCACAGTGACATAGAAGATACCCTGAAGTTGGTCAAAAGTCCAGATTGTATCTTTAACTATTTCTTTTTTTAATGTCCGCCGTTGTCCATAGGGATATAAGGGTAAAATTGGCCATAATGGCCATGACCAATCCCTAGAATTAGAATTTGGCTGTTGTATTTGTTTGCCTAAACCCACCTTTAATGCAGTTATTTACTACAATTATTAATTTATAGCATGAAGAAAAAATAAGGAAGTAGCTAACTCAAATCAAATAAGGAA
Source organism: Trichodesmium sp. MAG_R02 (assembly GCA_023356605.1). Taxonomy (GTDB): domain Bacteria; phylum Cyanobacteriota; class Cyanobacteriia; order Cyanobacteriales; family Microcoleaceae; genus Trichodesmium. The sequence continues at coordinate 16,551 of JAKQYE010000134.1, forward strand.
GTGGCTAACTCAAATCAAATAAGAAAGTGGCAATTGTAGATTTAACGACTCTTATAGGTGCTTGTGTTATTGCATTAGGGAGCACCTTTAAATCAACTATCCCAGAAAATGGTATCACCATCCTGCCCATTTTTATCTTTATCAGGACTTACGCAGTACCGCTATATATAGTGTAAAAATTATCATTTTTAGGATATTGACACTATATATAGTGCCTTTGTGTAAGTCCTGTTTATATTGTTAGCGGGACTTTAGTAAAAAATATGTTTAAAATAGCATTAAAACCTTACACAGCAATGATTTGACCTTAAATCAACCTGTTTCTTGATATATCTGGGTTTGAGCTATTTTTAGCCGGAGCAAGGCATTTCCCTTATCCATGTTGGGTTGGGAGCCATTTTCACTGTCAAAAATATCAAAGTACCGTTAGTGGCTATCATGCTTACCAGTATTTTGGGATAATCAGGACTTACGCAAAGACACCATATATAGCGCATGACAATTTCGACGAACTTCACGCTTCGTCACGTGCGATCGCCTAACTATTTTTATTCAAAAAC
>JAKQYE010000135.1 GCA_023356605.1 Trichodesmium sp. MAG_R02
ATGGCTCGTTTTAACTCTCTGGGGTCAGGATTCGACTTAATAAAAACATCTAATTCTTCCATGCTACTCTAGATTTACTTCTATATTATTTTCTCACATCTCATTCCTGATTGCTATAGCTTAACGCCAATCTCTTTTCCCTTAACCATTCCCGAAACTTGTAAAACTTTGTACCTCATAACTCCAAAACTGCTGTAATAAAATATATTTCCTAAATTTAAAATCCTCAGTAAGTATGAGTTTTAATATTTGAGGTTATTTTTTTGGAATTGATTGTACCAGTATTAACGAGGTACTTATAGTAGGTATAATTTAATTTAAGATACAGTTCTTATCGGCCAGATGCTTCCTTAAAAAAGGTTTTATGGTTAGTATTTTTACTTCATCTATTTGTAATCTGTTGTCCTTAATTATAATAGTAATAGCAGCCATAAAAAATATGCCGTTAATTACTTTGTCCTCATATTATCTGACTACTATGCTCCTATGTGGGCATTTGAACGGCCAACTATTACACCCAAAAGTTAAGTTCTTAAAGCTCTCCTTTGGATAGGGTATGAAAAAAAATCAACTTGGGTATTTCAAATCTCTGGCTTCCGGGGTCGGTACTGATAATTAAAACATAGTAAAGTATAAAAAAAACATATGATAGCTGTTTAGTTTAGAAAGTCTTCGTTCAATTTTTAATTCATTTGATTTAACACAAATTAACTATTACTGGTTTTTCCTATATAATTTAGTCTAAACTTCATGATGGCAGTTATTACACTCAGAGGTATTTACCAGGAGAATTATATGAATACTATTTTAATAGTAGAAGATGATCAAGTTAATACTAAGGTTTTTTCTAAAATTTTGACCAAAAGAGGTGGTTTACTTGTTAAGCATACAGAAGATGTAGAAGAAGTAGTGAAAATTGCTAGATCAAAGGAAGCAGATTTAATTCTGATGGATGTTTCTCTAACTCATAGCGTTTATAATGGTAAGGCTGTTGATGGGATTCAAATTACTCAACTTCTGAAATCTGATCCTCAAACATGTAAGCTACCAGTTATATTATTAACAGCCCATGCTATGTCAGGTGATCGAGAAAATTTTTTAAACAAAAGTGGCGCTGACGGTTATATTTCCAAACCAGTAGTGGATCATCAAGAATTTGTCAATCATATCAAGTCATTTTTGAGTCAAGATTAATGAACGGATAAATTGGCCATTGCACTTTATTCAAAAGTAAGAAGTTAAATTATTGCTATAACTATATTTGAAAAGCACTAGAATGTCCTAGTACTAATAGCAACTGATATATATGCATCTAATTACAATCAATTAGGATTTGCGTAAAAAGTCTTTTAGTAAAGACAAAAAATGGCTAATGGGCAATAAAAAATCTTTAGAAGAAAAGCATTAGGGACTAGGGAATAGTGATCAATAATTAATCATTTCGACAAGATAGTTGATTTTATTTTCGATCATTTGAGATCTCTAATACCATTTCTAAAAAACTTTTATACCCATATCTTGAGTAGAGGAGCACCCGAGAAGTAAACATAAGAATAATTAACACAATTTGCGAGGGTTTATCGTACAAAAAGGTTATTTCCTTTGTGTTAATTACTTAGTAACTGAAGTTTGACCTAACTATAGTATTAATACACATGGGAATTGGTACAATAGACAATAGTTGTAGTATGTTAATTGTTCTAAATTTTTCATAAGTATTGTTAGAAAAAATCCTAAGTAAGGGAATATTAATTTTGTAATTCTTTAGCACTTTTGTCTAGGTAAACTACAACTTAAACTGATGTATTATTAGGATTCTATATTTGTTCAGCTAGTTCCAATTATCGATCGCTGAGAACTTCACCATAAGAAAAACCAGGAGCTGCTAGAACAAAAACTGTACTAGGAAGACTAAGAGTTTTAGACTGTAAATCCTGATAATACTCAGTAAAATCCTCCCCTGGAGTTCTAATACCAAGGAAAATCAAATCAGCATTTCGAGAAGACTCATGCAAAATATCATAAAAAGAACGACCTTGAGAGACCAAAACTTGAGAACTTGCACCAATGCGTAAACTTTGAATTAGATTATCAACATTTGCTTGGGTTGGTTGAGCTGCAGTTTCTTCAGGAACTACCAGTTTCAAGTGAATTTCAGCATTTCGCCAATCCATATCTGTGCGCAACAGATAGGCCAAAAGTAACATTAAGCCACCATTATTTTGTAAACCGCCCCACCATACATCTATTCGACGATATTGACCAAACCCTTGATGGGTATTTTCTCGAAAAATTACAACATTTTTCTTTGCCTTATGAATGTGAGCAACTAACTGACAATAGCGATGACGACGAGAAGGTTCCTGACTATCTCCAAGGACTACTGTATTCGGTGTCAGTGGTCCAATACCATAAGTTTCTATCAAGAGTTTTGCCCCATCAAAAAAGTCTGTAGCTGTTACAACTCTTACCAATACCTGAACTCCACGCTTTTCAACATACTCACGAATAGTTTCTTGGGTATCACTCTGCTGAGAAACATCGCGAGATGAACTTGGTAAAACACTGCAAACTGTAATTATCCCTCGGTTATGGGTTAAGTGATCTGCAAACCGAATTAATAGCCAACGTTTTTTTGGTACCCCAGATAAAACCAAAATATGAGGACGCCAGTTTTTAGTATCTTCTTGACCTATCTGCAAAATTCCTTCCCGTACTAAGGCCATCCATATTCCTCGTCTGGCATCTCCCCAAGTGGTCTCTAATTCCCGTCTTTGTAGCCAGATAAATATTGCTAGCACTATTACAGCAGCAATAACTGTAGCTACAGCATTAATGAGAAACATTACTACTAAACAACCTAGGGCACCCAGCATTGATAATGACCAATGGACTTTAAATGTGGGACGAAAAGAGGGGCTTTCTAAGAAGCCTTCTATACCTGCTGAGACATTCAAAACCATATACGTTGTTAAAAAGAACATGGTCAGCACTGGGGCAATAATATTTAAGTCCCCTACGCAGACTGTGGCAGTAGCGACTCCTAAAGTTACTGCTGTACCAATTCGAGGTTCGTCATTAGATTTACTACCATTGCCAAGAAAAGATAACCAACGGGGTAAAACTCCATCCCTTGCTAAAGCTTGTAAAACTCTGGGAGCTCCCAAAATACTACCGATGGCACTCGAGAGAGTTGCCCCCCAAACTCCAAATAGAATAGCTGGCCCCCAAAAAGCCATTTCTTTCATAATCAAGGGGTTTTCTATTAAGGTAGTTGGAGTTGCACGCATGGCCAGGATAATTGGTAATGTCATGTAGATGAGATATCCTGTACCAACTGCTGCCAGAGTACCTATAGGAATAGAACGGTTGGGTTCTCGCAAGTCCCCAGACATACTGACTCCTGCCATTATTCCTGTTACTGCTGGAAAGAAGACGGCAAAAACATTCCAAAAAGGTTCTCTAGATTCACCTGGAGTTGCCAAAATGTCTATACTTGTCGTTTCTAGAGGATGTCCAAATGCCAATGAAATTAGGGATAAGGCGATCGCTGCCATAATAAAATACTGGGCTTTAATAGCGATTTCTGCGGAGGTAAAGGCCAATACTGCTACAGCTATGGTAGTAATTAAAGCTACATAAAGTTGGTTAAAACTCCCAAAAACATCTACAATACTCTCTGCAAAACCAATGGTATAAAGGGCAACAGAGAGAGCTTGGGCAAAGTAAAGAGGTATTCCCACAGCACCGCCTGTTTCCAGACCCAGAGACCGACTAATCATATAGTATGCTCCTCCGCCTCTAACTATTCTGTCTGTGGCGATCGCGCTAACTGACAAAGAGGTAAGCAAGGTAATACTTGTGGAGAGAGTAACAATAAGTATGGTACCTAATAAACCTACATTACCCACTACCCATCCAAAGCGGAGGTACATAATCACACCTAAGATTGTCAAAATTGAAGGAGTATATACACCTCCGAAGGTTCCTAAACCTTTTTCGCTAACAGATGTAGATGTTGTTTGTATTTCTTCTGGTAGATTTGAACTTTTAAATTGTTTCATAGACGCAAAATTTTAATAGCCATCATTCAGAGAAGCCAAAAGTCAAAACTAAAAAGTCAAAAGTGAAATTGGCTTGACTGAAAACTTTTACCTGACAGTAATTTCAAGGAATTATTTGACACAATAACTTTGAAAGTATTTGTGGCATCAAATTAAGTGAATTGATATTCAAAAATTAATATTTAGCATTTTCTATAATTTGCTATGGTTTGCTCATCCAATAGTTCCCCTTCCTGCCTTGATCCTCTCTGGAATTTTAGTAATATTCTCAGGTGGAGCCGTTTCTTGTGAGTAGCTCTGGCTAATAAGGAATAAGAGTTTTTCCTACTCCCTACTCCCTAATTTTTAGTTAGAGAAGATCAGGATTTTGCCATACAAGAAAATTAAATAAGGAGTAAGGATTTTCCCTACTCTGAATGTCCCTACTCCCTTTTGATCAAAATGTGGGGAGAGGAACGGCGCTTTCGGGGAAAGGGAGCATCCCTAGGGAATGCCAATTAATCTTGGATTTTTACACATAACATATTAAAATGTAAATACACTTCGAAGCTAGCAGTAAATAATTTAAAAAGTATAAACATTTAGGTTTTACCCCTCGGAGGATATTAAGCTATATACCCTTTGTCTACAACAAAACTTTAGCATCTAGAACTACTGCATGGTATTAAGAACAAAGAACGGGTAGAATATAGGCAGACCTCAGCCATGGTCACCTCTTGGAAAAAATAGGAAGATTCGAATTGGCGAGGTACTGTGGAGCGACCATAAGACCAGAAGTGAGTTAATCGGCAGAAGGCAGGTGCATCGAAGCTGAAAGCTCCTATTTGTAATAGCAGAATATAAGAGAATCCCACGTTGTCTTGTTAAGCAGCGTCGGGACGATGTCAATAAATTGATTTGAGTCAATGCCTACTTCCCGCTTGTTAACATTAATTTTAGGTTTCAGTTTTATCTTATTTTTGATAATTTGGCTGATTGCTTCTTTATCACAGTTGTACAGTCAAATCTTATGGTCAGCTCCTCCACTTGTGGCCAATATATTACTACTGCTATTAATCATTCTCATGGGAATTGTCCTTTTTACTCTTGTCTATTATCTGAGACTATACACAATTGCCAAAAGTAAAAGGCAAGGATCATCAAAAGTTTCTATACCTGTTGTTAAGTCTGAAGCAGCTTCCAAATCTCTGGAGGCAGTTAGACAGCAAATAATTCAAATACAAGATGAAGTAGCTAGACAAGCATTATTGAATCGTTCTCAAAAAATACAGAAGAGTATAGCACAAGATAATATAAAAGTTGTAGTTTTTGGTACGGGTTCAGCTGGTAAAACTTCCGTGGTTAATGCTCTCATGGGACGAGTGGTGGGAAGTGTGGAAGCACCAATGGGATCGACAAAAGTAGGAGAAACCTATGGTTTAAAATTGTCAGCCTTAGAAAGGGAAATTTTGATTACTGATACACCGGGTATTTTAGAAGCAGGAGTGACAGGTAGGGAAAGGGGTCAAATGGCAAAAGTCTTGGCGACAGATGCTAATCTTTTGTTGTTCGTGGTTGATAATGATCTACAGCAGTCGGAATATATTGCTTTGAAAAGTTTGGCGGAAATTGGTAAGCGATCGCTTGTGGTGTTTAACAAAACGGATCTTTATACGACCGAAGATCACGAAGCAATTTTAGTTCGGTTGAGGGAAAGGTTAGTTGGGGTTGTAAGTAAAATGGATATTGTGGCGATCGCTGCTTGTCCTAATTCTGTGAAACTGGAAACAGGAGAAGTTTATCAACCAGAGCCGGATATTATAGCCTTGATTGAACGTTTGGCTGCAGTTTTGCGACTTGAAGGGGAAGATTTAATTGCTGATAATATTCTGTTGCAGTCTCAACTTTTAGGGGAAGAAGCAAGGAATTTAATTGATAATCAAAGAAGAAAACGAGGGGAAAAGGTTGTGGAAAAATTTCAGTGGATAGGAGCGGGTGTTATAGCAGCTACGCCTATACCAGTGGTGGATGTGTTGGCGACGGCAGCAGTTAATGCTCAAATGGTAATAGAAATTGGTAAGATTTATGGTTGTGAATTAAATTTGGAAAGAGGGCAAGAGTTAGCAATGTCTTTGGCTAAAACTCTTGCTAGTTTAGGTATTGTTGAAGGGGTAATAAAATTAATTTCTACAGCTTTACAATTAAATGTAGCTACTTTTATTATTGGTAAAGCTATTCAAGGAGTAAGTGCAGCTTATTTAACTAGAATTGCTGGGAAAAGTTTTATTGAATATTTTAGTCAGAATCAAGATTGGGGGGATGGTGGAATTACAGAGGTTGTACAAAAACAGTTTCAATTGACAAAAAAAGATGAATTTGTTAAGTTGTTTATTCAGGACGCGATCGCTAAGTTTGTTGAACCTTTGACTAATATTTATTCTTCTGATGAAAAAGTTGAAACTGAGTCAGAAGCTGAAATAAATCATCAGTCTCAGCCTAATAAAAAAGTATATGATTATAATGATTGGAAAACAGAAAGTCGGGCTAAAAAAGAGGATTGGTGATTTTAATAAGGAAGTAGAAAAAAAGGATTTTTTGAAGTTAGTAAATTAGGGTATAATTTTTTCAAAAAGCTCTTATAGATGAACTTTCATGCAATGTCCTGAATATCAATCAAATCACGTTGATAAAAATGGAAAAAAGAAAGGAAAACACCAATTACATCTGTGTTAATTGTCGAAGACAGTTTTAGACTGTTATCAAGCACAAAAAGGTTCCATACGATGAGCTAAAAAATGAATTTCTAACTATGCATGTTAACGATATGGGTTTGAGAGCAATTGAAAGAGTTAAGTGTTTGATGATTTAAAAATTAAATAATTAACAGTACATGAATTGGTCAGACATCGTCTGAAAAGTAAACTGAAAGTAAAAGTAAAAGTACCACGCTTCCTAAGCATAAAGCAAAATTTAGAAGAATTTGAAGAGTTTAAAAAAAACTAGAGAAAGAAAATCTTAAAAAAAATAACAAAAAAATAACAATTAAGGAAAAACAAAATTTAAGAGCTGAGAAAGTTATAGTCATTTTAATATGGCGGTACGATGAACGCACCATCCCTTACTGGGCTCGGTGGATGACGCGATCGCGTCATCCACCCTAATGAGCTTCATTCATTTTTGACATTCTCCACGGTCATTAGGCACGGGAAAACAACCGAGCCGTAGCTCCAATGCGGGTTGACGTTTCACAGGCTGTCGCTACTTTGGCAGTAGTCTTACACTTGCCGAGCAGTCCGTTTTTTGTCTGGTGTATGCCCACCCGCGACTAATATATTTATTGTGAACTCAAAAGCAACAAGGACTTTTTGGCAGTGAAAAAAAATCAACTAAAAAGTCGCCCGCTTATGGGCGAGGCTTTAAACCCAATTTTTCGGTAATTTTTAATTTTGAACTTTGAATTAATCTCTGAATCTTGCTAATAATTCCTCACGGGATAGGTTCGATAACTGTAAAATTAAAGCAGAAAATTCTTGATTAGATAATGACAGCATTGCTTCAATAATACCTCTAAGTTGGTCATCTAGAGAATTAAACCTCACTCTCAATAAGTTTTCGATAATTGCAGTGCGCTCCATCTTCAGACCCTGCTGCATACCTTGCTGCATACCTTGCTGCATACCTTGTTGTACACCTTGCTGCATACCTTGCTGTATACCTCGTTGTATACCTTGCTCTATACCTTGCTCTATACCTTGCTCTATACCTTGTTGTATACCTTGCTCTATACCTTGTTGTATGCCCTGCTCTATACCTTGTTGTATACCTGACTGAGTAGCAGCTTCTAATTTTTCTAACAAAAGTGGTGATAAGCGCATAATTAACTCCCTGTCTTGCTGTTCCAATTCTATACTTACTTCTAAGTTACTACGCAGAGAAGATAACAACAATAAAGTATTCCCCCGAAATTGATTTGTTTCTGGCAGTGCTTCTAATTCATCAATAGCCTGTTGTTGGACCCTGCCTCTGCCTAACATTCTCAACCATAGAGTGTCTAATGTCTTTGGTAATTTATGTATTACGACTAATCCAGTCCTTAGGAAAGAGGGTAAAAAATAAATTCCCTCACCCCAATAGTCCAGTACACTCTTAGCACCAAAGCCTTCTAATATTGCAGATGATGCTGTCGGGGTCAAAATCCATAATTTTGGGTAATTATCCTCATTAAGCTTAGTATTTTCTCGATTCCCTTTACGAATAAAATCTGTGTGTACCTCTAATAACTTCAGCAGGCAAGTCCGAATTTCGTTAATAGTAACCGGATTTCTAAAGGGTTCAAACAAACAAGGGGTTGTAGCTAATTTCCCTAATAAACCTAAGGCTTCTGGGGAAGTTTGTGCTTGATTGGCTGGGGCAAAAAATACATCGACTTGTCGGATTTCACTGCGGACTTCTAGAGGAGCCTCACACTCTCCAAATTGTGATAGTAATTCTTCTAAATAATCTTTGGCAAATTGGTCGTGAATAAATCGGGTCATTAGATAAATAGTCTTGACATTTCAGTGACAACCCAGGGCCTTTTGGATTTGTAATTAAACCAACAGGGACCGAATCTAAAACTATCACTTGGCTCATTTTAGTTTAAATCGAAACTCCTTATGATCGATTTAATGATTTCTCATGCCTCTGGCCCTGATGCTCAAACCTTACTCAATAACTTCAGGAGTCTTTAAGCCAGCATTATGATGCCTTAGGGTCAAGCCAAGCAGGTTTTCCCGTTAGTGGTCATTTATTTAACAGGACTTACGCAGTTTCCCTATATATAATGTATCCTTGATAATTCTTTCAGATATTTGCACTACGGTTAGTGCTTTAGCGTAAATCCTGTTTATATACCAAAGATAAACTGGATGCTGAGATTAAGGATATTAATAAAAAAAATAGCAGATGCGAGACAACTTCAGTTATAAAAAGCATATGGTTTGTAGTAGGGCTTGAGCCCTTAGCACACAACTATACTTAACCCAAGAATCTTACAGCGCTTTTCAAATTGATGAACTACATCGCCATAACCAAAGCTTTGTAGGGACGTTGCATGCAACGTCCCTACTGTGGTCTGCCAACATGAAAACTGCTGTAAAAGCCTTATATAAGTAAGCTTATGCATTCCTAAAGTCTAGTCTCAATTGACCGATCCCATAATGTATTTTTCGACTCCGTCCCAGTTTGACTATCCTTCCAAAAGAGGAATAAGTGGTCTACCATAAATATCGAAATTTAGGAGTAAGTACAACCTCTGTAATCCTTACTCCATAAATATTATCCTAGTTTATGACCAAGCATATTGTTTAAGTAGTTTATTTGGTTTTTCTATTTGGATATTGTAAGCTACAACGGCCATCAATTTGGGCACGATACATAATTGGAACCTGTTCGGAGTTGAAATTCATCCCAGTTTTTCTCCTTCTATTGTTGAAATTGAAAAGCGATCGCCTCAGAGTTTGAATATCTTATTACTCTTTGCCCCATAACAACTGAAACATTTTCTGTTCAGATTTAAGAAAATGCAAAAAATCCTCAAACTCTCTAGAATCATCGGGAAATAATGTTAGTAGCTCTAAAAACTTGGGAGTTTTCACAATTATAGGTTGATTGGGATTATCGTGATTTTTCTTCAAACCCACTAAAGGATACATCCGATGCCAAAGTCGTCCAATCTGAGTTTCCTTCCCCACAAAACCAGTTACGGATGACTTATAAATTGACCCTTCTCGAACATACTTTCCCATTTTGCTTCGATAAGCTTGATGTAACCAAGCTATAGCTTCACAGTTCTCTGCTTCTCTGGCCAAGCGCCCCCAAACTTGTACTCGTTCTGGATGCCAAGCTTCCCGCCAGTTGGCACAATTATTGGTAGTAGGAGTCACATCTTGCAACTCCATCCAGTCTATGGCTACTTGTCGCACTTCTTGATCAATAAACTGTCCGATTTTTTCTAACTTTCGCACCCGTACATCATATCGGAGCGATCGCTCTCCTCTCCAAGACCAATGACAGCCAATCAAAGATTTATCCTGCTCACCGTCATAATAGTCTGGGAAAAACAGACGATGGTCAGCTCGTCGCCAAGATTTGCCAAACCCTCCAAAAACCATGGCAAACCTGGTCAACCCTTTGATCAACTTCTCAAGTAACTCCCTTTGAGCTTTAGGAATTTTTTTAGTTAATAACCAACTTAACTTACCCTCCACATTATAAGTAGGAGCAGCATAATTACCTTTCCCAAACTGATCAATTATTATAGAGGTAGTTTCAAACTTCGTCCCCAATAACCCCAATGCTCCATTACCATCAATTCCACCAAATAATTTTTGTACTAAATCTTCAGCTGTCTCAGCATCAGTCAATCCTCCAAAAATCCGTAAAGCATGACTACGAATAGTCCCTCGCAACATATTAGGCCGAAATTCTGCTTCATTATTTAACAGGGTTGGCGCCATTCCCCTACCATGTAAATGACAAGAATAAATAACTAGACTTGAAGTATCTTTAACCTGACCATATCCAGAACTAACTCGACAACCAATGCCTTTTGAGAGTGCTTTTTCCCAAATTTGCCAAATTTCCTTCCACTCCTGGTCATCTAAAACTATTGTGCTAGAGATACCAAACTCTAACTCGGGTGCATATAAAGAAATTAAAGCAAAAGCACCAATAGACTTTTCATCTTTCATTACCTGCCAATCTTGTTGAGGATGAACAATATCAACCAAATTATCTTGCCAACTAGAGTCGGTAGGATAACCCCCATGAAACCTGAGAATTCCCGGAATACAATCTCCCAGCAATTCTTCAGTGCCACAGTAACGTTCAATTTGCTTAGGAGAGCAAACATTCCGAAAAATGCCTTTCATGCTGCTACCAGGATAATAAGGCCAACCATAAGCACCGATGGCCGGACGAATAATACCATCATCCTGACCGCTGTTTGTTACAAACCGCCAAGTGAGTGTATAGCGACGAGTTTGTACATTGTCTCCAAATTTTGGGGGAGTCGGATAAGTCTTGATTATCCATTCGGATGCCCATCTTTCCACATCTTGTGGTTCCTTATTTTTTTTCTTTTCTGGTACAATGCGCTGCAGTTGACACCGCCCCGCGCTTTGGGCACGGAACATCATTGGGACTTTATTTGCAGCATCAGGAATTTTCACCATTTTTTTTTACTCCGTAAAATGTTAGGAATTTAATAAATTTTAATTCCTTTATAACCAAGAATTTTTGATTTCAGCTCAATGTTTAAATAATCAGGACTTACGGCGGGCGCGTCCTGAGGGTGAGGGGGAATGGCATTCGCCCCTATATATAGCGGACCTAGGTTAATTTGCATAAGTCCTGATAATACTAAAAGCTTTGAAAAGTTGTTTCATTTCAGCCTTAAGTCCTGTAATTGCATCTTCTAAAGAATCATGACCATCTGTTTCGAGTAGATAAGCATCACCAAAATCGGCACTTGTCCACAAATAGGCAGGTAATCCAATAGTTAAACTTGCCATCCACTTTTCTTCATTTGTGTCCAGTGTAATAAAAAAGTTTCTTGAGGTTGACGTCGTATTTTCCGGGTATAATACTAACTTCCCCCATAGAGAAAATCCAAAATATTCCTGATTGACTTCGTTATTATATTCCCAATCGGTAAAATTGGGAAAAGCAGTTTTTGCTTGCTGAATGGCTTCTAAAACTTGAACTTCTGTTAATAACATTTTACTCAGATATTAATTTAATAATTATACCAATTTTATTAACTTAGGTTACATTACTGACTATTAACAGCAAATATTAAATAATATCATGTCTGGATAATCAGTGCTCAAAAAGTATATGGTTTGTAGTTGGGTAAAAGCACTATCTGCAATGATAGCTTTAGCCCTACTACGATTTTTAATTGTAACCATTCACCCGGACATAATATAACTCCATTCTATATACTGGCGATCGCCTAACTTTTCAGAGATACCAAATGGGTTCTATAAGTCCTAATAATTTCTAAGTTCTAACTTGCGATATCGTTAACTATCTATATCTTTGAGTCCACCAAACTAATGAATCACACAATTGAGTCAAAACAGCGATCGCCACTCGTTGCTCATCTATGTCTAAATCCCACAATTTTTGACTCATATTTCTAATACCTTTAATATCATCAACTTTAACTAAATCATTAGGGATAGTAACATCAGCTTTTTTCATAATCTCAACAAGTTCATCCCAGGTACTCTTCCAATAGTCAGATTTAGGCTTTTCTTTCTTCAGAAGTCGCAAATGTTCACCCCAAAAACGTTCTAATCCATAGGGAATTGCCATTCGCATTTTGAAAGATTGATTTAAGGAATCAGAGTTTCTTTCTTTAGCATCTAAGACTAATCTTTGAGCAATTTGGTCTAAACTATAATAATGTAAACTCATAATTACACAACTCCTACAATTTTACAATTTCAACTTGACAACGGCCAAAACCAACAGATTCTAAACCACCAAAATATAATTCTTTTTTGTCTTGACTGTCAAAAGGTTTCCAACCATTTTCTTTTAAAGCAATAGGAAACACTAAAATAGACCCTTCAGGCAAGGCTTCAGTATTAAAAAATCCTCCTCTGTCTGTATCTACTTTTTTTACTTCATCTAACATTTTAACTCGGCTTTGACGATAAAGACCCATGTCATGTAAAGTGGCAATATCATTATCCCCAACTACCAATAATTTAGATTTTAAGTCAGATTCAGAAAGATCTATTTCTTGTGGTACCCATGGAGATAAATCTAAAGAATGCTCAATTTCCACAAAGCCAAGGTTAAAAAACAAAACTTTTTTGTTAACTCCAACTTGTCGCCCAGGAAGATTGGTGGAAGCTGTGTATGGTTGAGGAACTGATTCAGAAATATTGCTAATTTTTTTAAATCTTTTCAGCAATCTTGGGCAACTAATCCAAACTACGGGTTGACCAGGACAAAAAACAGGAAGCCAGATCAAAGAAGCATATTCAAATTTAATTTTGGCTTCTGTCGTTCCACCATCTTTGGGCTTATTGGGTCCATCAATTGATTCATGTCCATACCAATAATTTTCATCAATTTCCTGTGGTACAGAAATATCTGTTATCTGCCGATTTCCAGAGTTATTCTTGGACTGATAATTGATACGTTTTAATCGCATATCGGCTCGAAACCGACCTCTAATTGAACTGCCGGGAATAATTCCTGTTTGAGTAAATTGGTCTCGAAAAATTAAGTTTAAATTACCAGTTTCCTCTCCTGCACTTGCACCTACATGAAGAGGTCCTAGGGTTTCAATAATACCGTAAGCTTTGTTATACATAAATCAAATCTGCCTCATAAAATTTATCCAAAATGTCATAATAGGTGACATTTTATGTTTACCTCCTGTTTTAGCTGAGACCGTAGGCGGTTACTCATCCACAGGTATTAATCCTCAAGCTAACCCCATTTTTTAAGTTAATACTTGCATTTATATCGCGGTCTATAGAACTACCACACTTAGGGCAATGATAACTCTCGAGACTAAATGACATATCTTTAACATGACCATACCTACTCCTTAAGAACGGTTAGTTTATTATAAAGGCAAAGCTAATCCAAAACCAAAACCCTTGGGGGAAAGACCTTCTTTGGAAAACCAATTCTCATCCCAATTTTGCTAACATTTATTTATATAGCGGTCTATAGAACTGCCACACTTAGGACAATGATAACTCTCGAGACTAAATGGCATATCTTTAACATGACCATTCCTACTCCTTAAGAACGGTTAGTTTATTATAAAGGCAAAGCTAATCCACAACCAAAACGCTTGAGGGAAGGACCTTCTTTGGGAAACCAATTCTCATCCCAATTTTGCCAACATTCCAAAGGTTCTTTCAAAACATAGACAGTTCCCGCAGGTACGGCATAACGTCCCCTTGATAGTAGTTTGGGTTGGCGAGGTTGAGGGTTATCGTGGTTTCCTATTCGATATCGGAAGGTATGGGGACGACTTGTATAGAGGGTTTCTATGGACCAAGCATCTTTGTGAGTACTAGAGTTCTTCTCTTTGCGATCGCCATTTTCTGAATTTTCTAAAAGGATAGGTTGTCTATATGAAAGACGGTTTGACCCCCACACGGCCGGAGTTATCAGAGCGAACTGTTTTCCTACTGATTTATTCAGCAAATTTTTATGTTTTTCGTTCAATTTAATACAGTTAATATCAACTAAATGACCCTCACCTCCGAACCGATACCAACCTGAATCTAGTGAGTGAGTAGAAAGGTAAACTAAACAAGTATCGAGTTTCATTTCTACAGCATTTTCTAAGAATAAACTACCTTGTTCTTCGGTTTCTTTTGTTGCTACTCGTCGTTGATTTTCCTCTAGTCTGGGGTGGAGATGGGGAGAAAATTTCCAGGGATATTCTTTGACTTCTATAGGATTTTCCCAGTCTGAAATTGCTATCCAAGTTCCCTTTTTAAATTTATCAGTAGGGAATTTTTTTTCCTCATTAAACCAGCCTTTTTTTTCAGAGTCCCAAGTTAGTTTATGTTGAAGTTTCTGACCTTTTACCAAATAGGTTAAGGGTGTGGGAATATAAAAATTTTGTTCTCTTAGTATTGACTCTGTTTCTCCCCAAAAAGGTCCGGCTAAATACAAATCTCGAATTTCTTTATTGTCTAGATGAGTAGCAAAAATTCCTGAAAGAGTAGCTGAACTGGGAGGAAAATTTGTTCCAGAACGCCCTACTAAATTTTCTGGGGATAAAAACCGTCCGGCACTTCCATAAAGAAAGCCTAAAGGTTCAATAATAACGAGATGTTCAAACTCGACTTTTTTTTTGTTATCTGGCTCTTTAGTCATGATTTTTTATCCTCTGTTAAGCGAAATCCAACTTTTGCTAAGTTGATTACCCAATTGTTAAAGGCTTGTTTTACCTGATAATGGTTAGTTAATTTTTGGATAATTTTATTAGTTAAATTATTACTACAGTTAGGATCAAAAGATTTGGGGTCTCCTAATATTCCTGTAAAAATTTGAAGCTGATTCTCGTCGTAGCGATTAAACCAGTTTTTTGGATTAGCAATTATTTCATACCATTTCTGACCAAAATAAATTTCTATTAATCCTAAAGCTATATCAATTTCGGGGTTATTTACTGTTTTTTCATCAACAATTATCTTTTCACCGTCAAAAACATGACGAGATTCTAGCAAAGCTACATCTTGATAAAAATGAGTCCAGTTTTTTTCATTATTGCGGTTTTTATAGCTTTCAATTAGGTTGAATGATGTTTCTTTTTTTGCTTCTAATGGTACTTTTGTATCAGACAAAGATTTTTCTAAATATGACACATCTAATACCCACCAAGGACATACCCATTCTAAATGATTTCCACTATTAAATAGGATTCTAAAAGCTATGCGATCGCGACCTTTATTCTTGGCAGATTTTTCAGCTTCGTGACAATGTTGTAAAATGTCTCTTTGTGGTACTTGAGAACCGGCCCAAACAAACCCCACACTGGGTGTAATTCTTTTCTCTTTAGGCCAATGCCAAATTTCTGATTTAAAAGTATAAAACCATCGTAAACAATCTAGTGGTTGAATTTGTTTATCTTCTTCATAAAGAATTCCTAAAAAATCATCGCCTCCTGCATAAATCATTCTGCTTTTACCGGGTAATTTTTCCCTTTGTTGTTTCATTAATTTGTTTCCCCAGTCCCGCATTTCTTCACTAAATTTATGAGTAAGTTTCTCCTCCTCTTGTTCTTTGAGACTTTTAAAATATTTACCAGCACCATCCCCGTCTCCTTGAAACCAACCAGTCCAATATTTATTTTCTTCTTTATTTTCTTTATGACGGTTTAAGTCTTTAAAAGTTTTGGGGTTAAGTTCTTTGGCAATACGGTGAATATTGAGAGGTAATTCTCCGAAAAAATCTCGATTTTCTTTGAGTTTAAGTTCATCTTGGAAATTATCAAGAATTGTTGGATGACTAATCAGGCGTTTGATAAGTTCGGGGATGCTAAGTTGTTCTCGGATATCGATAAAGGTAGAACCGTATTTTTGAATAACTTCTTGCTTTTTTTTATCCTTTTCTGACTGAGGTAGTTGAGAATTATCTTGTTTTTTTTCTACTGAATTATTTGCTGATGATTGGGAATTTTCTTGTATTAGAACTTCCCCTAATTTTAGACTCAGTTCCTGATAAAATCTAGTAATGTTTTGTTGCTCTTGCTGATAGTTGTATTGGCGCGGATCAATCATACGTCCTAAGTGAGGATAGGCGATCGCATCTGCCCCAGAGAGAGTAGAGCTTTCTCCCTGCCAATTAATTCCTGTCCAGTTGCGAGAACTTTTAGCTTGGTTAATGAGTTGTCGCACTTCAGTAATAGTCTCTCCTGGTTCACCCTGAGCTGAGAAAAACTCCCAGGCGTGGTTGCCCCACAAATCCCAATTTCTACCCCAGGCATACTCCCATTGGTTTAGGTTTTCTTCTATCCATTTTCGACAGGTATTAGTAATTATTCTCCAGGTTAGGTAAAAGGTTGATTTAATTTCCCTAACTCCATCTTCTGAGAGTTTACCTTTAAGGATAACTTGATTAGGCATTCCTTGGGTGATACTTGGTAAGGCAGGAGATACAACTGAACAACCTTGTTTCTTGGCTCCCTGACAAATAACCCAAGATAGAAGAGATAATAGATAGGAACTGGTGTATAAATCTCGCAGTTTTCGGGATTTTTCGATGAACCCCTGCACTGGGGCAAATGTAATAACTGTGTAAATTGGTTTCTCCATTAGTTTTTGTTGATTGAATTATTTCACAGGACTGACCCCAACTGGTAGATAATTCCCTAGGGCTTTTAAAGGTGTTAGGTGTTAGGTTTTAGGTGTTAGGTTTTAGGTTTTAGGTGTTAGGTGTTAGGTTTTAGGTTTTAGGTTTTA
>JAKQYE010000136.1:0-11060 GCA_023356605.1 Trichodesmium sp. MAG_R02
TAACATATTTGGGAGTGCTAATGGTAAGTTATTAAGTGATTTACACCTCACGGGGTGACAAGTAATCTTAATGGTAGATATAGTAATAATTTGAGACAATAAATTGAATAATAATTCAACTTAAAAAGGAATAGGATTTTGAGGTTGGGAGGTAGCGATCGCCAATTCACTCTTATCCACAAATTCCTTAGATGATCAAACTAAGGACCCATAGTAAGTTTGTATTTCAAATTTATTTTTAATCGGAATTTTTATTCTTTTATCTGTTCTTCCAGGCTGGATAGATCACCCCATAATAAATGATATTCATCTACAATAAATACTGCAAAATTTTCGGCTTCTATTTCTGATTCCAATTTAGCCAATAGTTCCTCTATTTATTTTTTTTTGCTTTCACTAATTCATCATTTTTAATAGGATTTCTATGAGTAAGTTTTTTCCCAAGTTATTCCTGCTTCTTTGAGTAAGTTATAATAACTTTGTAACTCACATTCCGCACTTCTTAACATTAAATTGATAAGTTTTATTAATTTATCGGCCCAAATACTCTCCCTCAAAGCCTTATAGCTATAGACATCGATTTTCACTATTATGAATAATTTTCACTATTATGAAGAACTGTAACTAATTTTATCATAAAAAATTAGTTATTGCTAGAGTTTACTGATATTGAGTTCTAAAATAAAGGTTTTTACTATAAGTCTCTTTAAAAATGTAAATATACATATAGTTATTTTAATTTAGATTGAGATAAGTATTTTTTGCTATAACTGAGTTTCAGCATAAAAAGTTTTCCATTCTTATTTAAAATGACTATAAACATATATGAATATCTGTGGAATTTTGGTTGTAAGATATCAAAAACTACATCATATAGCAGTCCGCGCATAGGTTGTGACACTTCAAAAAGTAAATAAAACTTTTAAAACTCTTACCTATTCTCTGTTCTCTGTTCCCTGTTCCCTAAAAACCAGTAAAATTTTTGGCACGAACACGGGTAGGATTGCTATATTGCTTCTTTAAATATTTTTGTAAATCTGATAATCTTAGGTAACTTTGTGCCCTCATCCACTTAATTATTTGCTCTTTTTCGACCGCCTTTAAATAACCTTGTATTCCAATATAATTGAAGTTTTAAACTTTCTACGCCATGAAACATTTTTATTAGTGAATGCTTGATTTTTTCATTCACTAATAAAACTGCTCAGTTACATTTAATAATTCTTTAATTCCACGGTAGGATTTTGCCAACAAAATCATTAAGACAAGCCTTGGGTATTTTTATTTCTCTTGACTATGCATGTTTGATGTATAAAATTGTCTAGTTCATCTAAAATATTCATTTTTTGACTAGGGAAGTGGATATGTTATTATTATTATTATTATATCTATTGCGACCTATGGGCGGAT
The DNA here is from genome assembly GCA_023356605.1 of Trichodesmium sp. MAG_R02. Lineage (GTDB taxonomy): Bacteria > Cyanobacteriota > Cyanobacteriia > Cyanobacteriales > Microcoleaceae > Trichodesmium. The sequence goes on from JAKQYE010000136.1 coordinate 1,411, forward strand.
TGCTATAGCTTTTTTATGTATGTTTACCTACTTATTTATAACATTTATTAGTGGCATTTTAATGGGAATGACCACGGCACCTATTGGTGCATGGTTTCTTGGATGGGTAGCTTTAGCTCCTCTCTGGGTATTAGTAATTCAACAGGAAAAACTATTTAATAAATTTTTATTAGGTTTAGTTTGGGGAATAGGTTATCACGGTTTAGCCTTGTTTTGGATCACCGGAATTCATCCTATGACTTGGTTAGGAGTTCCTTGGTTAGCTAGTCTAGCGATCGCTCTATTTTGTTGGGTTTTTATTAGCCTTTGGGGAGCAATTTTAGTTGCTATTTGGGCTTATTTATTTGGATTTTTAGCCCCTATATCTTTCTCAGATAAAATCTCTTCATTTACCAGAGTTTTATTAGGTATAACTTTATGGTGTTGTTTAGAGAAAATCTGGAGTTTAGGAAATCTTTGGTGGACTTCTCTAGCTTTTACTCAGAGCAACCACAATTTAGTAATTTTACACCTTAGCCAATTATCAGGGCCAATTATAATTACAGCAGCTATTGTAACAGTAAATTCTTTATTTGGGGAAGCTTTTATTAAAGGGAAACTATATCAAAATACCCAAAATTTTCAACAAGTTATATTTTGTCAAAAACAAAATAATTCAGAGCAACCAAACTTATTGATTAAGTTTCGCTCTTTATACCAAATATGGTTATCAAAAGGTTCTTTTTCAAAATCATTTCTAACCATCTTCCGATCCTCCCATTTCCCCACCTCCCCATCCGATGAAAAGATACTCCATAAACATAATTTAGTATCTTTTGCTCTTTCTTATTTTTCCCTTCTGCCAATAATAACTTTAATATTTTTCCACATCATAGGGTTTGGCCTATATAATACTCCTTTAAACCCAGAATCAAAAGCAGCTTTAAAAATTGGAATTATTCAAGGAAATATTCCCAATGAAATCAAGCTTAATTCCGGAGGTTGGTATCATGCCCTAGAAGGTTATACTCAAGGATATAAAAAATTAGCAGAGGAAAATGTTGATGCTGTGTTAACTCCAGAAACAGCTTTACCTTTTTTCTGGACAAATCAAAATAATCGTAGATTCCTTTCTTTTTATCAAGCAATTTTAGATAAAAAAGTAGTAGTTTGGGTAGGAGGCTATGGCAAAAAAGAGAATAATCTGACGAATAGTTTATTTACTATTGATAGTACGGGAGAAATATTCAGCCGTTACGACAAAATCAAATTAGTACCTTTAGGAGAATATATTCCCTTTAATAAAATGTTAGGAAAACTAATAGATAGACTCTCACCTTTGGATGCTCATTTAGTACCAGGAGAAATAGACCAAATATTTGAAACACCTTTTGGAAAAGCCATAGTTGGAATTTGTTATGATTCAGCTTTTTCCGAAGTATTTCAAAGACAAACATTAGGAGGAGGAGAATTTATTTTAACTGCCGCTAATAATGATCATTATAGTTCCACAATGCCAGCTCAACACCATGCTCAAGATGTAATGCGGGCTATAGAAAATGATAGATGGGCTGTACGAGCAACAAATACAGGTTATTCTGCAGTTGTAGATCCCCATGGTAGAACAATTTGGCTATCAGGAATTAATACTTATGAAACCTACACAACTAAGATTTATCGGCGAAATACCCAAACTCTATATGTTAAATTAGGTGATTGGTTAACACCACTATTACTTCTAGGAGGAGTTTTAGCAAAAATAACTTTATGGTTAAAATCAAATAATCTTTTTATGCTAAAATAAAAAAACATTTGCCCAAGGTGTAATAAAGTATTAAGTCAAAATGCTGAGGTTAAAATCTCAAACTTTAAATGAAATATCTGAGAAAAAAATATGATTACGAGACGTCAAGTATTCAGCTTGAGTGGGTTATTTATACTCGGTTTAATATTAGTTACTTGTAGTGTCAATCCAAATGAAGATGATATCCAAAAGCTTCAATCAGAGAAAGTCTTAACAATTTGGTGGAATCGAGGATACTATCCAGAGCAAGAAGAAGCTCTGAAAAAAGTAGTTGCTGAGTGGGAACAAAAAACAGAAAACAAAGTTGAGCTTTTGTTTTTCAGCGAGGATGATATTTTACAAGCAGCTATTGATGCTTTGGAAGTGGATAAAGCACCTGATATTCTATTTTCTGAAAGAGCGGAGTTTACTTTAATTCCTCAATGGGCAAGGGAAGGAAAATTAGTAGATGTTTCAGATGTAATTAAACCTTTAAAAAAAACCTACGATAATACTGCTTTTGAGTCTACTTATTTGTATAATGAAGTTGAGTCTGAATATTCTAACTATACTGTACCAATAATGCAGCAAAGTATCCATATTCACTACTGGTTTGATTTAATTCGCGAGGCAGGTTTGGGTGAAGAAATACCGGAAAATTGGGATGAGTTTTGGCTGTTTTGGCAAAAAGCACAAGAAGTTTTGCGTCAAAAAGGCCAAGAAAATATTTATGCCTTGGGTTTGCCTATGTCTATTAACAGTACAGATACTTACATTATATTTAAGCAAATCTTAGAGGCTAACAACTTACAAATAGTAGATAAACAGGGCCAATTACAGATAGATAAACCAGCAGTTAGACAAAAAATTATTGAAATTTTAGACTGGTATACAAGCTTTTATAAAAATGGGTATGTGCCACCTAAAGCCGTTAAATGGAGCAACTCTGATAATAATACTAGTTTCCTTAATCGTAAGACTTTAATGACAATTAATCCAAGTATGTCGATTCCTGGTTCTCAACAAGAAGATGAAGAAATTTATTTGAATCAAATGAGAACTATAGAGTTTCCCAATAATCCTAATGAGGCGGCTACGACATATTTAGTATCTGTTAAGCAACCTGTAATTTTTACATCTTCTCCTAATCCTGAATTGGCGAAAAATTTTCTATCATACTTAGTAAAACCAGACAATTTAGGGCCTTATATTAAAGGTGCAAAAGGTCGTTATTTTCCAATTATGCCGAAACTTTGGAAAGACCCCTTTTGGAGTAATACAAAAGACCCCCATATTTCTGTTGCATCTCAACAATTTACTGAATCTCAGACCCGTTTACTTCACAATTCGATAAACCCTGCTTATTCTCAGATAGATTCAGAAAATATTTGGGGAAAAGCAATGGCAAAAGTGTTAATTGAAGGTTTATCACCAACTGCAGCAACAGACCAGGCTATTAAACGAATAAAAAAAATATTTGCCCAGTCAAAAACTTAGAATTAAATATAATGCAGCACAGTCAAAAATTAGGTTATTAAATCATGTACTTTTGGAAAAAAAGCCTCCTAATCCAAATTGTAGGTTCTTTTTTAATCTTGTCGTTAATAACAATATTAATTATCGGATATACAACTTTTAGTCAAGCACGAGGAGCGTTAAAAAACTCAGTATTTGATAGCCTAAATTTTGCTGTCAAACTTAAAGAAAATGAATTTAATAATTGGATATTAGATCAACGTAGAAATATCTTGGCGATCGCTGAGTTACCGGACATTAATAACCAAGCAAAAATCTTATTAACAAGTAAAAAATCTACACCAGAATATGAATCAGCTAAAACTTTACTACATACTTCTTTAAAATCTTTTGCCAATAATCTTAACAATTTGCAAGAATTGTTTATTTTAAGTAAAAGTAGCAGAGTTTTAGTTTCCAGTAGTTCCAATAAAGTAGGCAAATATCAAGCGCTCACCCAATATAGTGAAGTAACAAAATCTCCTAAATATAACTTAATATCAAACCTTTACCGTAGTGCTGAAACAGGTAAACCCATGATTACCTTTGCTATTCCTATTGTCGATAAAAATGGTCAGCAATTAGGACTATTAGCTAGCCATCTTAACTTAGAAAGAATTGACTTTATTATTAGAGATCAAGCAGGATTAGGACAAACAGCCAGAATTTATTTAGTAGGTAATATTGGTAATAACTTCTCGAGGGTAAATGTATTTGTTTCAGCCACAAAATTTGGTTCAGAAGAATTTCCTGATGGTATTAGTAGTAAAGGTATTAATGATGCTATTAATCGTAAAAATGGCGAAGGGTTGTATAGAAATTACAAGGGTGTGCCAGTGATTGGTGTATATCGGTGGCTAGAATTTCAAGACTTAGCATTGTTAGCAGAAATAGATCAAACAGAAGCATTTGCATCTGCTCGTCATCTTGCTACTTCAATTTTGCTAGTTGGTTTGACATTAGCTTTAGTAATGGCAATAGCTATGTTGTTATTGGGCCGTCAAATTGTACGACCAATTTTAGCGATTGCTCATACAGCTAAATTAGTAAGTAAAGGGGATCTAACTCAAAAAGTTCCGGTCTTAACTCAAGACGAAATTGGTTTCCTGGCTAAAACCTTTAATGAAATGATTCAACAGTTAGAAGGTTCATATCAGAAACTATCTAATTACAATCGTGTTCTTGAAGTAAAAGTTGATGAAAGAACTCAGGAATTAAAAGAAAAAAATACAGATTTAGAACAAACACTTCATAAGTTAAAACAAACTCAGGCTCAATTAATTCAGGATGAAAAAATGGTGGCTTTAGGTCAGTTAGTTGCTGGGGTAGCTCATGAAATTAATAACCCTGTGAGCTTTATCTATGGAAACATTAAACCTGCCAGAAATTATACAGAAAGTTTATTAGATCTACTTAACCTTTATCAGCAATATTATCCAGTTCCGGCAGCTGAAATTATAGATATGGAAACGATAATAGAGCTAGATTTTATAAGAGAAGATTTTCCTTGTTTACTTGATTCTATGGAACAAGGTACTAGCAGAATCAAAGAAATAGTTTTATCCTTGCGTAACTTTTCTCGGCATGATCAATCTAGCCAAAAACAAGTTAATATTCATGAAGGTATAGATAGTACTCTGCTAATTTTGCAAAATCGCCTTAAACCTAGGACAGGGAATCTAGAAATTCAGATAATTAAAGAATATGGAAATTTGCCGTTAGTGGAATGTTTAGCTAGTCAAGTTAATCAAGTTTTTATGAATATTTTGGCTAATGGTATTGATGCTTTAGAAATATCATGGGAAAAATCGAAATCTAAATTTTTGTCTATTAAACCCCAGATAAAAATTAAGACTAGAGTCATTGATAAAAACTATATATCTATCCATATTATTGATAACGGAATAGGAATACCAGAAAAAGTAAAAAATAGAATATTTGAACCATTTTATACAACAAAACCTATAGGAAAAGGTACGGGTTTAGGATTGTCCCTTAGTTATCAAATAATTGTTGAAAAACATGGGGGTAATCTTTACTTTAATTCTGTTGAGGAAGGTACAGAAATTGTGATTGAATTGCCTGTTTTTATGGATGATCATGGATGAGTAAAAGTTAATTTTAGGGGAATAGGGAATAGGGAATAGAAAGAAAGTATAGCTCAAGGAGTTGAGAAATGGTATATAAAATATAATTAGGGTTTATTGAAAAAGTTGAAAAGTGTGACAAGCATTTACCCAGCTTGGTATGAGGAGGGGTTGACTTTTGACAGACGCGTAGGGCTATACTTACATCATTAATAATTTAAGTAATAGACTAATTAATAATGCAAAATCAATCTCACTCCCAACTAAAACAACAAAAATTACCTAACCAAAGGTGGTTGGTACACCCGGAACAAGCAGAAACTGCTAAAAAATTGGCTAAAACCTTACAAATATCACCTTTAATAGCTCAGAGTCTGATTAACCGTAATATTTCTACCATTGAAGAAGCACAAGTATTTTTAAACCCTGAGTCAATAAAACTACCATCTCCAATAGAAGAATTTCCGGACTTAGAGATTGCTCTTAACTTATTACAAACTACAATTTCCCAAAACCAAAAAATTGCTATCTGTGGTGACTATGATGCAGATGGTATGACTAGTACTGCTTTATTATTGCGTAGCTTTAAACACTTGGGAGCAAAAGTTGATTACGCTATCCCTAGTCGAATGCAGGAAGGTTATGGTATCAACGAACGCATTATCGAAGAATTTCATCAAGAAGAAGTCAGTCTCATTCTTACTGTAGACAATGGTATCTCTGCCTATGAACCTATTGCTAGAGCACGGGAACTTGGTTTAAACGTTATTATTACTGATCACCATGACATTCCACCCAAGCTGCCACTTGCTAACGCTATCCTTAACCCCAAACTTATCTCCGAAACTTCTCCTTATCGAGGTGTGGCAGGTGTGGGAGTTGCTTACATTTTGGCAGTATCTTTGGCAAAACGTCTGGAAAAACTTTCAGGTTTAGCCAACTTACTCTTAGAGTTATTTACTCTGGGTACTATTGCTGACTTGGCACCTTTAACTGGGGTTAACCGTCGCTGGGTGAAACGAGGGTTGCAACTTTTACCCCATTCTCAGTTGGCGGGAGTACGAGCATTAATTCAAGTATCTGATGTCAAAGCACAAGAGCAGGGAAACTTGAAAGAAACTAGGAATCAAAAGTCTCTGAAACCAGATGATATCGGGTTTCGCCTCGGTCCTCGTATTAATGCAGTGGGGCGTATTGCCGATCCACAAATTGTTATTGAACTTTTAACGACGGATGACAAAGAAGTGGCGGCAACAAGGGCGAAACAGTGTCAAGAAATTAATCAAACACGGCAGGAGTTATGTGCAAAAATTGAACAAGAGGCGATCGCTTGGTGTGAGGAGAGTCAGATAAATTTTGAGGAGGAAAGGGTGTTAGTAGTTGTGCAACCAGGATGGCATCATGGGGTTGTTGGTATTGTGGCTTCCCGGTTGGTGGAACGTTATGGGGTGCCTGTTTTTATTGGCAGTTATGAGGAGGAGCAAGAGTCAGAGGCAGATTTGGCAATGCCTCCAGGGATGATGTCACCTTCATATTCTACAACTTCTACAATTCGGGGTTCGGCTCGTGGTATTCCTGAATTTCATGTTTTTGAAGGGTTACAATTTTGTGATGACCTATTAGGAAAATATGGTGGTCATAAAGCAGCGGGGGGTTTTTCTTTGCCTGGGGAAAATTTAGATAAATTTCGCTCCCGTTTGAGTGAGTTTGCTCATCAATGTTTAGAAGTTCATCATTTAAAACCTTTAATTACTATTGATGCTGAAGCCGAATTTAAGGAACTAAATTTTGATTTTTATCATCAAATAGATTTACTTCATCCCTGCGGAATTGAAAATAAATCTCCGATTTTTTGGACTTCTAATGTCCGAGTTGCGGAACAGAAAATTGTTGGTTCAGGGCATTTAAAATTAACTTTAATTAAATCTGAAATAATCAAGGCGATCGCTTGGCGTTGGGGAGATTATTTTCGTCTGCCGACTTCAGTTGATATTGCTTATAAATTGTGTAAAAATACTTTTAATGGTCAAAATTCTCTTGAATTAGAATTAGTCGGTGTACGTTTGCCTAAAAAAGTTTCTCCTAGCCAAAACTCATCAAACTTGCCCCAAATCACAGAATTTTATTATAGTGATCGTTTCTATGTTTGCAGTATTGATAAATTTGGAGATACACAAGAATTAAGAATTAGAAATTCCCGTGGTGAAGTCTTAGCTATTCAACAGGGAAAAAGAATTGGTTTGTTAGGAAAAAGTCGGGATAATGCCAAAGAAGTTGATGTTTCTCTACCTCATTTTTTTAATTTAATTAGGGCAGCTATGAATGCTTTAAACCTTACTTAAAATTAAGGAGAATGTAGGGCTTTTGTTTCCAAACTAACTCCACTATTGGAGATGAATGATGAAAATTTCCGACTATTGCGGATAGAGTAATAATTAATTCATTTTCTGGAGCTCTAGGATACAGGAGATGAATAATCAAAATTTCCGACTATTGCGGATAGAGGAATAATTAATTCATCCTCTGAGGCTCTCGAATACAGGTGCCGGATAGTGAAAATTTCCCACTATTGCGGATCGAGCAATAATTAATTTATTCTCTGAAGCTCCCAGATACAGGAGATGAATGATGAAAATTTCCCATTATTGCGGATCGAGCAATAATTAATTCATTTTGTGGAGCTCTAGAATACAGGAGATGAATGATGAAAATTTCCGACTATTGCGGAGCGAGTAATAATTAATTCATCCTCTGGAGCTCTAGAATACAGGAGGCAGATAGTGAAAATTTCCCATTATTGCGGATCGAGCAATAATTAATTCATTTTGTGGAGCTCTAGAATACAGGAGATGAATGATGAAAATTTCCGACTATTGCGGATCGAGGAATCATAAATTCATCCTCTGGGGCTTCCGGATACAGAAGATGAATGAGAAAAACTTCTCACTATTGTGGATAAAGCAATAATTAATTTATTCTCTTAAGCTTCCAGATACAGGAGATGAATGATGAAAACTTCCTCCTATTACGGATCAAGGAATCATAAATTCATCCTCTGGGGCTTCCGGATACAGGAGGCAGATAGTGAAAATTTCCCATTATTGCGGATCGAGCAACAATTAATTCATTTTATGGAGCTCTCGAATACAGAAGATGAATGATAAAAACTTCTCACTATTGTGGATAAAGCAATAATTAATTTATTCTTTTAAGCTTCCAGAGACAGGAGATGAATGATGAAAATTTCCTATTATTGCGGATCGAGCAATAATTAATTCATTTTGTGGAGCTCTCGAATACAAGAGATGAATGATGAAAACTTCCTCCTATTACGGATTGAGGAATCATAAATTCATCCTCTGGGGCTTCCGGATATAGGAGGCAGATAGTGAAAATTTCCCATTATTGCGGATCGAGCAATAATTAATTCATTTTCCGGAGCTCTAGAATACAGGAGATGAATGATGAAAACTTCCTCCTATTACGGATCGAGGAATCATAAATTCATCCTCTGGGGCTTCCGGATACAGGAGATGAATGATAAAAACTTCTCACTATTGTGGATAAAGCAATAATTAATTTATTCTCTTAAGCTTCCAGATACAGGAGATGAATGATGAAAATTTCCGACTATTGCGGATCGAGCAACAATTAATTCATTTTGTGGGGCTCTAGAATACAGGAGATGAATGATGAAAATTTCCCATTATTGCGGATCGAGCAATAATTAATTTCATTTTGTGGAGCTCTAGAATACAGGAGATGAATGATGAAAACTTCCTCCTATTACGGATCGAGGAATCATAAATTCATCCTCTGGGGCTTCCGGATACAGGAGATGAATGATAAAAACTTCTCACTATTGTGGATAAAGCAATAATTAATTTATTCTCTTAAGCTTCCAGATACAGGAGATGAATGATGAAAATTTCCCATTATTGCGGATCGAGCAATAATTAATTTCATTTTGTGGAGCTCTAGAATACAGGAGATGAATGATGAAAACTTCCTCCTATTACGGATCAAGGAATCATAAATTCATCCTCTGGGGCTTCAGGATACAGGAGATGAATGATGAAAATTTCCGACTATTGCGGATCGAGCAATAATTAATTTATTTTGTGGAGCTCTCAAATACAGGAGGCAGATAGTGAAAATTTCCCATTATTGCGGATCGAGCAATAATTAATTTATTTTGTGGAGCTCTCAAATACAGGAGGCAGATAGTGAAAATTTCCGACTATTACGGATCGAGGAATCATAAATTCATCCTCTGGGGCTTCCGG
>JAKQYE010000136.1:11160-16998 GCA_023356605.1 Trichodesmium sp. MAG_R02
TATTGCGGATCGAGCAATAATTAATTTATTTTGTGGAGCTCTCAAATACAGGAGGCAGATAGTGAAAATTTCCGACTATTACGGATCGAGGAATCATAAATTCATCCTCTGGGGCTTCCGGATACAGGAGATGAATGATAAAAACTTCTCACTATTGTGAATAAAGCAATAATCAATTCATTTTGTGGAGTTCTCGAATACAGGAGGCAGATAGTGAAAATTTCCCATTATTGCGGATCGAGGAATAATTAATTCATTTTCTTGAGCTTTCGGATACAGGAGATGAATGATGAAAACTTCTCCCTATTGCGGATCGAGCAATAATTAATTCATTTTATGGAGCTCTAAAATTCATAAGGCGGATAGTGAAAATTCCCCATTCATTGGCCACCTGTTATAGAGTTTCTGATAATCCTCGCTTTTTCTCGGAGTGTGAATATTGGAAATCGTTTTAAGGTTTGTATTCCTTGATTAATTTTATCTTGATTTTTTTTCTTTATTATATGAGGACAAATCTTCCATAGCTCTATTAAAGCTTTCAATATTTAATATAATCGCAATACCATTAGATAGTTAAAATTAGGACTTACACAATGGTACTAATTGTAGTGTGAATATATGAAATTATTATCAAAAACACACCACATATAGCGGTGCTGCGTAAGTCCTGAAAATGTAAAATCAATTATCCTATAAAAATTATAAATTATTTCTCCCTGGTCTGTGGCCCTTATTTTCTAGGGACTAATATTAATTAGTAGCTGTTTCTGCTACGCTCGTAATTATTTCTTGGAATACAATTTCATCCTTACGAGGGTCAGCATGAGCAACCTTTACCTCAAGGCGATCGCCGACTTCAATGGATCTACCAAACCGCATTGCTAACTCTAACCCCAACTCCTCCAATAACACCAACCCTAAATTAATTTCTTCTTTCAACCACCTAATTACCAATGCCTGCCAAACTTCACCTGAATTACGCCGTAAATATTCCAAACCCCAATAACGGTTAGTAAACCTTTCCACACTAGAAGCCTCCTTCACCGCCGGAACTAAACTCATCACCATTTCTTGCATTTGTTCTAGAGTAAAAGGTAAGGGATATCCGCGCAAGTGAGCCTTAATCTGAAAGTGGGCCAATAAATCACTATAACGCCGAATGGGAGAAGTAACCTGAACATAAGTTTCTAAAGCCAAACTTGCATGACGAGCAGGTATAGTACCCATTTCACTTTTAGGCATACATCGACGCATAGCCGTAGAACGAACTGGCCCTGGTGGCAACAAGATTAGTTCTGCATCTGGTGGAAGTTCTGGTTGAGGTTGACTGCGATAGGGTAAAGGAATATTATTTTCTCGACCATATTTTGCCCCCACTTCTCCTGCCAAAATCATCATCTCGGCTACTAGCTGTCTTGAAGGTGAATCATCCAAGACCTCTACTGTGATTTCTTCTCCTTGACCTTTAACTTTAATTACCGACTCTGGCATGTATATACTAATAGAGCCTTGTGACTGTCGCCACTTAAATCTTTGTTTAGCCCAATCATTGAGAGCATGAATTTCTGGTTCTAGCTTAATCTTCAACTGTAGCATTTCATCCACATCATCATAAGTAAGGCGGTAAGTTGGTTTAATCAAGGTGGTATGAATTGTGTAATCTATAACTGCTCCAGTTTCATCTAAAAGAATGCCAAAACTCAAAGCTCTACAAACTTCCCCCTGAATTAGACTCATTGGCCCTGTTGCTAACTCTGAGGGAAACATAGGAACCATACCAGTAGGTAAATATAAAGTAGTAGTTCTGCGTCTGGCCTCTAGGTCTAACTCATCACCAGGAGTAAGTAAACGAGTAGGGTCGGCTATATGCACCCATACCCTTTGTTGACCATCTTCTAAAAATTCTATGCTCAGGCCATCGTCTATTTCTTGAGTAGTTTCATCATCAATTGTATAGACTTTTAAATAAGTTAGATCCAAACGATTTGTGTCTGGATCTGGTGGGAGGGATTGCATGCAGCTTTTGGCCACTTCTAGTACCTTGGTAGAAAAACATTTTGGGATCTGGCTACGTCGTAAATATAGATTTTCATGAACGCTCCATATACCGAGATCCACTAATAGTTTAAATGCTGCTTCTGAAGTTTCTGGTAATCTTAATATAGCTAAAGTTTCTGTGGCCTGACTATGATGGGAAATTTCTTCTCCATGGGTCGCAAATTTTTCTATAACGTCTAGGCGATTATAATCACTTTGTTCCCAGTCTACCTTTTCACCTGCTAGTCGGCTATTCACCCGCTGTAAAAAGTTTTCTAGTTCTTCTTTTCGTTGCTTTTGGACTTCTTGTTGATGTTTAATTTCTGCTACTTGGCCTATGGGGCGGGGTTCGTAGCGATCGCCTTTTTGCTTAAAGTATAGTTTGTCATCTGATAATAATATATAAGCTGCATAACATTGACTGGGTGTTTGTTCTGAGAATAACAATAGTGCCATTTCTATTGGATTTACTGTTTCTGCTTCTTCTACTAGCAATTCCCATGCTACTTCTAAACTAGAAGGGTCTAGGTAAGTCTCTACTTCCTGAAGAAATTGGGGAATTTCTGATGATTTATAACTGTCTCCTGCTACTTCATAACTTATTTGCTTTGGGGGTATACTGTTGGACTTACCATTTGCTTCTACCACCACCCAGTTTTTTTTACCGTCAGGACGTTCAGTCACAGCTAGTCGCCGCTCTCCATGTAGTCTAAACTCTATTAATTTTCCCTTCTCCACTTTATCTTAATCTATATAGTTATAAGTTTTCTTTATCTTTGTCTGGGTTGCATTTTTTTTCTATAATTCTTGTTGTTTGAGATTCTTGTACTCCGATATTTATCCGTAGTTAATTGACTAGCTGTATAAAGGTAGCTCTCTCAAATTTTTGAGATTATGGCAATCCTATTTTAATTGTAGTATTTTGGTAATAGTTTAGAATTTGCAGTTATAATTTTAAGTCCTGTTCAATTCAAATTAACTTTTAGAAAATTTTTCATAACCATAACTAGTCGAAGATTGCTATAGCAGCTCTTATTTCAAGAGCTGACACTTCAATCAACTTTAGATACTACATCAGTCTCGAACAAGAGGCTCATACTACAAAGAATTGATCATTTTTTCCTAACATCTGAAGTTTCATAAATTCTTAGCTTCAGCTTTCTTTATTAATGTAAGGCAACAATGCTACTAGCCTGGCTCTTTTGATGCTTTTTGTCAAATCTCTTTGCTGTTTAGATGTTAAACCTGTAATTCTTCTTGGCAGAATCTTTCCTCTTTCGGTGATGTATTTTTTGAGTAATTCAACATCTTTGTAATCGATGGGTTCTCCTGGTTTAATTGGTGATACTCTTTTCCGGTAGTAATTTGCCATAGTTAATTATTTGTTAGTTATTATTTTTGTTTACGTTTTATAGAATTCAGGGTTCAGCTCTATTTAAAATCGTTGGCTATAAGGGGTCTCAACTGCATCAATTTTCTAATACTTTTTTGGAGTTTTATAACCTTTTACAATAGTTTAAGAATCACTGAATTTTTACTTAATTTCTTTATGAACCGTATGTCTATTACAATGAGTACAGAACTTTTTCAATTCTAATCTTGATGTTGTATTCCTACGGTTTTTAGTGCTTGTGTACCTAGAAACACCCTGTGAACGTTTATTAGAATTACTTCTACATTCTGTACACTCTAGTGTAATAATAATTCTTACTCCTTTAGCCATATTTCACTTTCCATTAATTCTAAATACAAATTATAATTGTCTCATATAACGCTTTGCTTCGTCAAGTAACCATCTAAGCTTAATATCTAGGGAGTAACCACGGATAGTTCCCACTACTATTGTATGAGATATTCTGTCATGGAAAGTTTGCTGATACCTCTCTATATCTACCAAAGCTACTGTGAAGTCTAATAACAAGGGGATTATTAGTAGTAATACAGCGGCATTTCCAGATGTAAAGTTACTTATCCCCAGGATAGCAAATGACCCAGCTAGGGCTAAAATTCCTTCTCGCTTTGATAGTTCTAGGATATCAGGAGTTGTTTGGTACCTACTATCTAAAACTTTCATATCTAGAGCAAAATGCCCTATGCTCTGACCTTGGTTTTTGTAGGCCATTACTGCTCGTATAGCCATCCAAAATACTACAAAAAATAAAATAAATGTGAACCAATTATTACTAATTATGGCGCTGAGAAACCAAACTACTCCGGCATCTATGCTGAATGCTAGGGCACGACGGGATAGGGGAGTTTTTGGTAGTTGGGGTATAATATGGTGACTCATTATGTTCTGATACTCGATTTTAATTGTTTGGTTTGGTTAGCAGAATATTTATAACAGTGGCTATTACCATTTAGGACAATCTGGTACCTCTCAAATTTAGTCCATGGTACGGATTTAATTTTGTACCTTCTGAGTTGTGAATCTGGGCTTTCTGATTTTAGCTATAACTGCTGTATTCCCTTTTCTCTATTATAAATTACTCTTTTTAATTTACTGGTGGGATACAAGTGGTGATTTTTTAGGAAAAAGTGAATTAAGGGAGCAATTATTATTTCTTGAGTCTGAGTTTATTACCCTAATTTATGCAATATCTGCAATAATCTAAAAAAGATTTAGTTTATTAGCCTAGTTTCTAGGTAAGTTATGACTAAGTTGAAGGAGAGAAATATAATTAAATTTGAATTCTTATAAATTAAAAATTCTTCTGAAGTTATTACCTATGAAAGTTAATTTTAATATTGTTAGACAAAATCAAAATACTCAACCTAGAGTTCAAAGTTACACTCTTGAAGTTGAATCAGGCAATACAATTTTAGAATGTCTCAACCGGATCAAGTGGGAGCAAGATGGAAGTTTGGCTTTTCGGAAAAACTGCCGTAATACTATCTGTGGTAGTTGTGCAATGCGAATCAATGGTCGTTCGGCTTTGGCTTGCAAAGAAAATATTAGAAATGAGTTAGCTAGATTAGAAAAAATAGCTACTAATAATTGTGATAATTCTACTACCAATACTACTGTAAAATCTCTTCGAGAAATAACTATTTCTCCTATGGGAAACATGCCAGTAATTAAAGATTTGATAGTAGATATGAATAGCTTTTGGCGAAATCTAGAAGCGGTTGAGCCTTATGTAAGTACGGAAGCACGAAAGGTTCCAGAACGGGAATTTTTACAGAGTCCTAGTGAACGGGATAAACTTAATCAAACAGGTAATTGTATTCTCTGTGGGGCTTGTTATTCTGAATGTAATGCTCGTGAAGTAAATCCAGATTTTGTTGGGCCACATGCTTTGGCGAAAGCTTATAGGATGGTTGCTGATTCACGGGACGAGGGAACAGAGAAAAGATTGGAAAAGTATAATCGTGATACTGCTGGAGTGTGGGGTTGTACTCGTTGTTATTATTGTAATTCTGTCTGTCCGATGGAAGTTTCACCTATGGATCAGATAGGTAAGATTAAACAGGAAGTTCTGGCCCGTAAAGACCAACAAGCTAGTCGCTCTATTCGCCACCGAAAAGTATTAATTGATTTGGTTAAGGATGGAGGTTGGATTGATGAAAGAAAATTTGGTATTCAGGTAGTTGGTAATTATTTTCGAGATCTTCGAGGATTGTATAGTTTGGGGCCTTTGGGATTAAGGATGTTGGCCAAGGGTAAGTTTCCTTTGACTTTTGAATCTTCTGAGGGGACTGAAACTGTGCGATCGCTGATTGAATCAGTTAAAAGTTTGGATTTTGTAACAAATCATTAATTTTCTATGTAAAGCTCTCAAGAAGTAATAAATCGTGCTA
>JAKQYE010000137.1 GCA_023356605.1 Trichodesmium sp. MAG_R02
AGACACAAAGCAATATGTTTGACATTTGGACACTCATAACGGAAGAAACTCACCCAACTATCAAACCGTCGCACCCACTGCTGTTGAGTAATAAATTCATCAGGGTTGCTTCCCATACCTTGGCCGATAATTTCCCGATAGGGAGGGACAACTAGAATAACTCCTTGGCTACTATGAGCAGTTTCTACAAATTTGGCCCATTTGTCCGGGTTATTTTTTTGCCAACTTCCTCGCCATATTTCTCCAGGAGTATCGACCCAGTCGGTATATATTGTTTTGCGCCTAGTGGAAAGGAAAACTTCTATTTCTAGGGTCCGGTCATAGGTAGCTTCCCTGCCATCCGTAGCACGGGTTCTCCCCGCTACATCGTCCCACAGTAAAGCTTTTAGTTCGTTGTAGGGGGGGGAAATAACTTTGACAAAATTATTACTACTAGGGTTAGCTAGTTCAAGAGCAAGAGAAGTTTTGCCTGTTTCGCGATCGCCAATATATATAATACCCATAGTTAAAGATAGGAAAATAGGGACGTAAAAATATAGGGAGACTTTTAGGAAAAAATAGCTTAAAAACAACATCAAAAGCTATCCTAATAATCTTTACTTCTCTTTATTTATCAAATATTATCTCAAGAAAGATAGTTTATCAAGCATAACTTAAAAAGAGAGGATCTAATAAAAAGTCCCCCTTTTTTAGGGGGATAATGGGGTATCCTAAAGGTTCTAACAGAAAGTCCCCCCTTTTTCAGAGAGATAATAGGGGCTCGTAAATGTACCTCCTCTTTATGAAAAAAGCTATAAATAGGCAATAAGCTAATACTCATTTCAAATGCTTATTAGTAAGCTAGAATTTATAAATTTAGAAGTTTTTTTCCTCTGCACGAGGCATACAATCAATTTCTCGTTTCAATGCACAAAAGCTTAATGTACAAAACCCAAGCAGCAGAGACAACAATAGAAACTGAAAAAAATCTAGTTTAAACTAAACTAATAGGTAAAATACCTATATAAACCAGAATCATCCAACATCATAGAGTATCTATTCAGTCACAATAAATTTGGTAGAATTTATTTAAACAGCAACATAATAATTTAACCAATAAACAACTAAAAATAGAGTATATAAACTTAAAATTAGGAGAAAAATATTGCTCAATCAGTAAATTAATCGATACAGATTTTATGATCATTTCTGAGATAGACTTAGCCCTAAACCTTAGTGAAATAGTAAATAATTTCACATTCTTTACTATTTAATTAGTAGTCTTGCTAGCTCTTTCTGGGGAGAACAGATACAAACAGCATATGCTGATATTGCAGTAATTTTATGACCAGAAAAAGTGCAACAATTAATAGCAGTTTTATCAACATAATTTTATGTTAGTAAAATTTCTATAGAAGATGCTATCACGACCCATACTAAGAGTTTAAATCTTATTCATATAGCATCAGTAATTAAACCTGACATCTATCCTATCAAACAATCGAATAAATTTTAATTATCAGCAATGTCGCGACGAAAAAAAATACAATTATTTTCCGCCAATCAACCTATTTATATTATTTCTCCAGAAAATATTATTTTACATAAATTAAGATTGTACAAAATAGCAGATAATTACTCTCAAAAATAATCCCATGATATATTAGGAGTTTTACAGCGGTTTTCATTTTAGTAGACTACAGTAGGGACATTCCATGGAATATCTCTACAAGGTTTTGGTTATAACCATGTGATTTATCTATCTCAAAAGTGCTGTGAAAGCTAGAGGAAAAACATTAGATTTTAACTATTTTCAACTGTGGAGCGATCGCTTACAATTAACTACAAAATTAGAAAAAGCCTTTAATGAAACAAACTTGAAAAGAGACAGTAAGTTGAGTTGAGTAACCGAAACCCAAAAACAATACAGCCCTACCCACAAGTCAAAAGTAAAAAGTAATCTCTGACTAAGTTTTTGGTGCAGGAATGCTGCACAAACACCCTTGAGCAGTCTCCTAACCTAAACCCGTAATGTAACACCCATATTTAGCTTTACTGCGTTATACCCAACCCACCTTTTTACCAATAACTAATAATTAATAACTGAAATGAAAGTATATATCATTGGAGCCGGACCCGGAAATAAAGAATATTTAACCCTCAAGGCACATTCCCTAATTACTCAAGCAGAAGTCTTAATTTATGACGCCTTAGTCAATCACTCTATCTTAGAACTAGCACCAGAAAAATGTTTAAAAATAGAGATGGGTAAACGTGGCGGTAAACCCAGTATGTCTCAGTCAGAAATTAATAGCTTATTAGTAGAAAAATGTCGTTTAGGCAAACAAGTAATTAGACTAAAAGGAGGAGACCCGTTTATTTTTGGTCGTGCTGCTCCAGAAATTCAAGCATTAATTAAAGCAGGTTGTGAATTTGAAATAGTACCAGGAATTTCCTCTGTATTAGCTGCACCTTTACTAGCAAATATTCCTTTAACAGACGCAGTAATGAGTAGAGCTTTTGTAGTCTTAACTGCTCATGACATAAAAGTATTAAACTGGGAAACAATATCTCAGATTGAAACTTTAGTAATTTTAATGGGGGCAAAAAATTTAGGTGAAATTGTAAATCAATTATTAAGACATAAAAGAACACCTCAAACTCCCATAGCTATTATCCAAAATTGTGCAACTCCTAAACAACAAATTTGGATTGGTAATTTGAGCAATATTACAAAACAAACTTATGCTGAATATTTATCCCCTTGTGTGATAATAGTAGGAGAAGTAGTCAGATTAAGAGATTATTTACAATATCCAAATAATATGGTTAAAGAAAAGTCAGAAGCCCAAGCCAAAATAGCACCTTTAGCAAATAAAACTATTTTAGTAACTCGTTCAGCAGGTCAGTCAAGTAAGTTTAGGGATCTTCTCAAAAAACAAGGAGCAAAAGTAATTGAAATGCCTGCTTTAGTTATTACTCCCCCTTCAAGTTGGCATGATTTAGACCAAGCTATTAGTAATATAAATAGTTTTGATTGGTTAATTCTTACCTCTACAAATGGGGTAGATTATTTCTTTGAAAGATTAGCAGAGAAAGGAAAAGATAGTCGTGCTTTAGCTGCAGTAAAAATAGCAGTAGTTGGTAAAAAAACTGCAGAAAGTTTAAAGATTTGTGGTTTAGTACCAGACTTTATTCCACCTAATTTTGTTGCTGATTCTTTAGTAGCCAATTTTCCTGAAAAATTGAGCGGAAAAAAGATTTTATTTCCCAGAGTAGAAACCGGTGGTCGAGAAGTATTAGTTAAGGAATTAAATAGTCAAGGTGCAGAAGTAATAGAAGTAGCTGCTTATGAATCTAGTTGCCCAGAAAATATTGCACCTGAAGCTTTGTTAGCTCTACAGAATCATCACATAGATGTTATGACTTTTGCTAGTTCTAAAACAGTTAAAAATTTTTCTTATTTAATTGGGGAAAACAAGGATAAGTTACCCGAAGATTTATTAGAAAATATCTGTATTGCTTCTATCGGACCTCAAACTTCTCAAAGTTGTCACAGTTTATTAGGTAGAGTAGATGTAGAAGCTCAAGAATATACTTTAGATGGGTTAACTCAAGCTATTATTGAGTGGGCGGGAGTAGCTTAAAGGTTAAAACTCAAAGTTGAAAATTTCAAAGTATAGTTGTTCAAGTTAAGGATAAAACAAAAATAGAGTAAAGTCTTAAAATGGAATTGAGAGGAGTTTAAAGAATGACTTATAGTTTAGAGTTAAGGCAAAAAGTAATACTCAGTCTTAATCATGGATAATACCCTAATCAACCGCAAAAAAAGGATATAAATAGTAGAGGAAGCAGGGTATAAAGTAATATTCCACAAAATATTTAATACTTAATATTAAATATAAATTTAGTCCATTAAACAGAGTCAGAATATATGCCCATTCATATAAATCTTTAGATAAAATTATCCGTAATTATTGTATAGCTTAATGTCTTATTTTTAAGTTAATAGCTATAAGAGAAATATAGTAGTTCCCATACTTTTGAAGCAGAAAATTATTTTGTTGTACGGGAGTAAGGAGTGGGTAGGTAGGTGCTAGATAATATTCCTACTTAGGGTTTGTTGAAAAACTCTTTTAAGGAGAAGAGGAGTAGGTAGGGAGGTTACATAAGGGCGTCCCTAAAGAGAAACAGGAAAGGTATAGATGAGGTAGTCCGATATACTTGTGCCTTGATTTTTCTGCCATGGGAGTGCCCAAAATCCTAACTTTTTCAGCCTTCTACCAACGAGTTGAAAAATATCCATAAAAAGTGCGAACTCATAACTTTTCTATTTTTGTGAAATAAAGATGTTTATAAAGGATAGCTTTCAGGAGGGGGAGTGGATAGGGACTGTGCATACAACATTCCTACACAGAAGTAAAAATGTGAATAATTCAGACTATCCTGGGATGCTAATGCTCAAAAAGAACTAAAATGAATTAATTAGCAATAATTGTAAGTTCATTATATCTATAATTTATATTTCCTAATCTTATTTATTTATTCTGTATAGGATTTGAAGTAACGTAAAAATATCCAAGTCAATGAACATCCCAATAAATAGTATAAAAAATCCCACCATACAAAAGTATTTCCTAACAACAATCTACCAATTAAAGTAGCCCTAATAATCTGTAAAAAAGGTGGTTTCCATAATTGGAGAAATTCTAGAAATGAGGTCATAATAAACACCCAAAAAGAAACCAAACCAACAGAAAATTGAGGCTTCAAAAAAATTACTAATAAAATCCAAAATGCTTCATAAAAAATTGAGCTAAAAGAATTGTTCAGCCATTCCGAAAACTGTCCTTCATAGAACTTAGTTGCCAGACCTAAAATTACAGTAAAAACTAGACATATTAAAATAATATTTTTGTATTTTTTCATATTACAGCAGTTTTCCTGTCGGTAGACCACAGTAGGGACGTTGCATGCAAGGTCCCTACAAGGTTTTGGTTATGGCGATGTAGTTCATCAATTTGAAACGCGCTGTAATTTAATAACATCAGTATTGAAAATAAGGTGAGATCAGGGAAGTCAAAAAAAAGGTGTTTTGCTGCGGAATATAAAAGGGGATATGACAATCCTAAATCATGATGTAAACATTACGGGGCTTGACCTTGTTTCGGGTACAGCCACCCAGGGAAGATGCCCGCACTCACTACATGATTTTCACTATTTACCCCCCACATCATTTGCCCAATATCTGCTGTACGTAATATCACTAGCTTTCTTAAAAAATATCTCTAACTCCTGTTTTTTTTTGCCTCCTGCCTTCAACCTTGATGTCCCCCATCTCTCTCACTTTTCAGATAAGATTGCCATAGTCTGGCCTTAGCAATAGAAAAAGGTAAACATTCAGGTATTAGTAGCTAGGGTTTGCTGAAAAAGTATTTTTAAGGAGCAGGGAACCTACTGCTAGCCTCTCCCAGGGGAACTCACCCCTAACCCCTCTCGATCGCGGGAGTCAGATATATTTGTCCCTTGATTTTTTTGGCATGGGAGCGCCCAAAATACTAACTTTTTCATTTCCTTAATTATATGGTTTAGGTACACAAGAATGAGTCAATTGCCATCTATAATAACCTTGCTGATAGGCATCAATATAAATTAATTGTTGTCTTAATCGTGCTAAACCTAACTGATCTATTCCCACTTCTGGAAAATAATTTAATCCAGCTTTTGCTCTTAAACAACCATCTTTAAACCCTATAGCTTGTAAATCTGTTTCATCTTTATTCATACTGATGTACTCACCTAAATCAATTTCAAACTGTTGATAACCACGCAAATAAGCATCAGCATAAATTTTCTGTTCTATTATTTCCACTATATTTCGTTTATCAATTCCTTCTTCTATAAATTCGCCCAAACCAGATTTAGAACTTTGATAACCATCAATAAAACCTTGATTTTCAAGTCTATTTATTACTTCTATAGGGATAATAATATCCCTAATTTCACCAGCAAAAATTTGTTTTTCAATCGCTATTAGAAAACCTATAAATATAAAATTTTTGATCATAAAAATACAAGAAGTATATAAACTTTTTTTCGCTTTTATTGCTATGTTATATAATGATATAATCTTTTTTGGATAAAGGAAAAGCATTCGTTTTTATTACTATGTTATATAATGGAAAAGTATTTGTTAATCAAGAAAAAGCAACAGATAAATACTGTTTAGATAAGCTGAGAGAATATTTTTTATATTTTTGTGATTAAATCCTAATATTTGCATTTAAAACCTCCTGCAATTATTGATAAATTTTACAATTCCAAAAATGTCGATCTTAATATTATATTAAATCCTTATAGTTATCATAACAAAAACATTATATTCTATGAATTGGGGAGGTTTCCCCCCAATAGGGGTTTGATTCCTGAACCCCGAATACCTGCTTTTTTACCTATGGTAAAAATTATTTATTAAGTATCTAAAAAGTATTTTTATGTTTTAGTTAATACTAAATCCAAAATTGCTTGAGCTGCGCGATGGCAAACCCCTTCTTTTCCCAAAGATTGACGCATTTCTTGATAATCAGTTAATGTCTTAGCGCGGCGTTGAGAATTTAACAAAAGTTCCAAAGCTTCAGAGACAATATTTTCAGGAGTAGCATTTTCTTGGAATAACTCTGGCACAATAGACTTCATTTGCACTAGATTAGGTGGAGACATAAATGGAATCGAAAACCTCAGAATATTCCTAGCAATCCAAGCAGTGATGGGATTAATTTTATATATTACTACTTGAGGTATATTGAGCAAAGCTATTTCTAAATTTACAGTGCCAGATTTAGCGATCGCCAAATCAGCTCCAGCCAGAATTTCTAAATTGTTACTTTCTTGTATTTCCTGGTAATTTTGTGGGAAAGATGGATAAATTGTTGCCTGTAGTTGATAGTGCTGAACTGCCTCTGTGATAGCATAACGATAAGTCTCCAAAGATAGAGGAATCAGAAAATGAACGTGGGGTAATTTTTTCTGAATTATTTGAGCTGCTTGAAAGATGACAGGCATTAAATATTTAATTTCTTGTTGCCGAGATGCAGGCAATAAAGCGATCGCCAAAGTCTCAGGGGCTATCCCCAAAGCACTACGAGCCTTTTCCCTGGTGGGAGCCATTTTTATCCTATCAATAATTGGATGACCTACCCAGGTAACATCAGCTCCCTGTTGGCGAAAATAATTTGCCTCTGCTGGAAAAATAGCTAAAAGTTTATCTGTTAGATCCACTATTTTAGCTGTTTTATCCTTTCCCAGAGACCAAACCCATTCTTGAGGAGCAATGTACCAAATAATCGGCAAATTTGGCCAATTTTTGTGGATATAACTACCAATGCTGAGATTAGGCCCTATGTAGTCAATCAAAATAACTATATTGGGAGATTGGTTGTGTAGATATTCCTTAGCTTTTTGTTGAATTTTGAGAGTAGGTAAAACAAAAGGTAAAGATTCAATAATTCCCACAGAACCAATTTTAGTGGTATTTCCCAACAAAGTAGTACCAGCAGCAGCCATGCGATCGCCCCCCAAGGCCACAATATCCAAATTTAAACCCTGAAGTTGAGCTTGACGGTAGAGTGCTTCAACTAACATGGCACCTTGTAAATCTCCAGAAACTTCACCTGTACTAATAAAAATTTTGATGGGAGATGGGGGTTTAATCATATCAGTTATCAGTTATCAGTTATCAGTTATCAGTTATAGAACTTACCCATGAACGCTATTGGTAAGGTGTGTTTTGCTGACGCAAAGCTGCGCTAACGCTTCATGACAGAAAAGCACATTTCGTAACGGACCAAGGCTCTATATATAGTACCTTTACCTAAGTCCTGAGTTATTAGTTATCAGTTAGAAGATTCTTTTCTTGATTGGCATTTATCCCGATACAAAATCAAAATTATGGTGCAGGTCTTCTGCCAACATTTAGATAAAATGAATACTTATAGCAGGTTCCCAGTATCTAAGATACAAACATAAAAGTTCAAACCTCAATTACTTCTTTTCAAGTCAAAGCTACTGTACTTCTTGATATCAAATGACAAATCTGGCCTCTTTATGATAGCATCACGAAGTGCCTGACTTAAATTCACATCCTTGTCTCTATCTGTAATGCCAATTATAATAACTCTACGCTGAAGAGCTGTCTGTTGTTTAGTCTTTTCAGTCTTAGATAAACATTTTCTTTTATATTGTCCTAAATTCAAAGTGTATCTTTCTGTGTTTTTAAGATCATCATGTTTTCTGACAGCCTGGTTCAACCATTGATCTAAAGTAACAGCTCTTTTTTCAGCTCTCTTGTTTTCTGAGCTTTTTGCTCCCTCACATGAAGCAGTACCAACACTAATTATGCCAAAAGTTTCTCCAAAATTCAAAATCATGTCTTCCCCAGATAGCAACTGAGAAATATTAGCACCTTCACCTGTCAACTCAATTTGATCATCACTTTCATAATCCCAATTATACTTTTCTGACAAGATAATGAATTTAAACTCACCTTTATTGTCATTTTCGTCCACTCCTTTAACTTCAGGTATAGTATTAAATTCATCTTCTATTAAAATTGCCTTAAGTTGGATTGGCAATATGCTAAATTTGATTATTCCACAATGTTTCCTACCTTTTAAGTCTTCCTCAAAAATCGGTTTTTCTAACAACAGGTTTACAATTTTCTTCCCTGCAAGTTGTTGCAGTTTAGGTTCATACTCTCGAAGCTCAGTGATAATTACTTTGTCTTTTTCTTCCTGTCTTTTTGCCAAAAGGGCATTCCTATCTGAAGCACAATATTCCTCTTGAAATTTTTTAGGGTTAATATTATCTTCAAGCTTATTACTTGACTTGAAAGATATGCAAGAACCACCTAATTCATCAGGGCTGTTTGTATATTCTTCTTTTTCCAGAACTACATACCTTTCGAGAATCTTAATGATGTGGTCTTCTTTTTCAGAAGTATAATTACTTATTCTATGTCTAAGGTTATTATCGAAGAAGTTTTGAGCTTCCTTTCTCTTGGCTTCCGAACGCAAAACTTTCTTAAGTTCACCAATGTTATTGTATTTTGATTGATAAAAGGGCTTGCAATGAGAAACCAGATCGTCTTTTTCATCGTTCAATAAATTTTCCAGATCGTCTTTTTCATCGTTGAATAAATTTTGTAGAAGTGAAGGATTTTTAATCAAAGCCAGTATAAGAGTCAAAATAATACTAACAAATAAAAATAAAAGCTTCCCTTTAGATGATTTCAGAAACTTAGAGTCTTTAAATTCTCTCAAGAATCCAATAAAATTTTTGAGTAAGGCAAAAAATTCAGCCATTCTAAAACACTTCCAATCATAAAGAGCAATTTTCTTCCTCTATGGAACAAAAACTCTATTAATTATCAAGTTCCTCTCATTTCATTCCCTTCGACATTTTTCCCGGCATCGGTCCACGACGTTTAGACCCAACAGACATACTTAAGAATTGATACAATTCTTGAGTATACTTATTTTCTGAGAGTAATTGTAATTCATTTAAAGCTTCACTAAAAAGTTTACCCGAACGATAGAGAATCCGAAAAGCATTTTTTAATATTGCTAAATCTGCACTAGTCAAACCAGCACGCTTTAATCCCACTAAATTGAGCGATCGTACCAAACAAGGATTCCCTTCTACCAACATAAAAGGTGGGACATCTCTAACTACCTTGCCCATGCCACCCACCATTGCCATTTGGCCAATATGAACAAACTGATGGATACCCAAAACCCCACCAATTACAGCTTTAGACTCAATTTTGACATGACCTGCTAAAGATACAGCATTAGCTATCACCACAGAATCTTCAACAATACAATTATGCGCCACATGAACATAAGCCATGAGCAAATTACCATTACCAATTACAGTACTCTCACCAGCATAAGTAGAACGGTTAACAGTGACGAACTCCCTAATTTGGTTATTATCGCCAATTTTTACTCTACTGGGAGCGCCGACATATTTTAAATCTTGTGGTTCCAGACCAATAGCTGCCCCAGGAAAAATTCGATTACCAGAGCCAATTTCTGTTGGCCCTTCAATCACAACATGAGCGCCAATAGTAGTCCCTGCCCCTACCTTTACCTGTTCCCCTATTACAGCATAAGGACCCACCTGTACAGTGGGATGCAGTTCGGCACTTTCAGCTATAACAGCTGTTGGGTGAATCAGAGTAGGCATATTTTAATCCATCATTGAAAACATCAAGTCCCCTTCTGCCGCTTTTTGACCATCTACTTCTGCAATACCTTGTATTTTGCCAAACTTGCCACTTTTAAGAGATAGTACTTTTGCGGTTAATATTAGTTGGTCTCCTGGTATAACTGGCCGGCGGAACCTTACCTTATCCATAGCTGCAAATACAAATAATCCTTTCTGGATATCCTCCATTTGAGCGAATATTATACCTGCAACTTGAGCCAATGCTTCCATGATTAACACCCCTGGCATAATTGGTCTTCCGGGAAAATGTCCTTGAAAATGGGGTTCATTAAAAGTCACATTTTTAATTCCAACTGCTTTTTCCTTCGGTATATATTCTATGATACGGTCTACCAGAGCAAAGGGGTATCGGTGGGGTAATATTCTGTAAATCTCTTCAACGCTCAGAGTATTTACCTTTGGGGTTGCAGTATCTTGATTTTGCTGAGTTTGAGATTCTTTTGTGGTAGCTGTCAAATCAGTTGTAGTTTCTTGAGAGGTTGACATTTGTATACTCTAAAATTTTTTGAGCTAATTGGATATGTAATTTATGACTAGCTTTGTAAGCCAAATAATGAGCCTGAGGAAAACCTCCCAACAAACTCAAATCTCCAATTAAGTCTAACATTTTATGACGTACTGGTTCATTTGTAAATCTTAAGGGTGGATTTAACCATCCAGTTTCGCTACAAACTAGAGCATTATCTAAAGTACCACCTTTGATTAAACCAGCTTCTCGCAATTGGTCAATCTGATAGGATAAACCAAATGTCCGAGCTGGGGCAATACAGTCAGTAAAATTTTCTGTTTCTGGACACCAACTATACCATTGATTACCGATCGCTGGTAAATCAAAATCTATACCGTAAGTAAAACGAGTTTCTGGACTAGGTAAAGCCGCAATAAAACTATCCCCCTGATATATCCAGACTGGTTGAGAAATCATGGGTGGGTTATGGGGTTTGAGGTGTTGGGTGTGAGTATTATTAATTCCTATTGTTTTATCTACCCATTTCCCCATTTCCTGCTCTTCCCCCTTTGCTTCTGCTAATCCTACGGAAGCGATCGCCTCTGTCCAGATTTTGGCCGAACCATCTAATAGGGGTACTTCATAACTATCAATTTCTATTCGAGCATTATCTATGCCCATTCCTGTCAAGGCAGCTAATAGATGTTCCACGGTCCGGATGCGAATATCTCCAATCCCTAATTCTGTGGAGAGAGTAGTAGAAATAACAGAGGAAACTACAGCCGGAATTACTGGATAATTAGGTAAGTCAACTCTGACAAAGTATCTACCTGTATTTTGAGGAGCAGACATGACCTTAACACGAGATTTTATACCACTATGTAAACCCACTCCCGACTCTGAAAATTCTGCTGCTAAAGTATATTGAGAATTCATATTCTTGTAATAATTTTTTGATGATCTATAGGTATCCTAATTTTTTTATAAATCATCCCGAACTGATGTTATATTATTAGATTTTTTGTAAATTTTTAGTTACTAATTATTCGCGATTGCTACTTGATATCTCTTACCAACTTTTTTGATATTAAAGCAACTAGAATTTTTTAAAAAGTCTAGAAATTTACCACTTAATTTTAACTGTTTTAGGATTGTAGTAATAGAATGATTATATTTTTTTTTAAATTCTGTACCAATATTAGAAATGTAAATGTAGCCATAAGGCTCATGAACAGCTAAAATTTTAATAATATTCACTAAGGCTTTTTCTAATTGTTCTGGAGAACTAATTATCTGTGAATTCAAAATCTTGACATTTTCGGCGATCGCTACTTGATATTCTTTAGATCTTAGTTTTTTTTTCGCTCTAAATTTAGGAGAAAATCTGAAAAAGTTCTCCAAGTCATTGTTAATTTTTAAATCCTTTAATACCTGCCCCATATCATCCCCAAATATTGCCATAAAATTTTTATCAACCAACTCCAAATCTACAAAAGTTTTATTTTTTTTGAGTGGGATATTAGAGATAATTTTTATCACTTCTTGCTCAAATTCTGCTCGAGAATTAATCTCAGGTAAATAAACCGTATTTGACTGAATATTTTCCTCGTTTTCAGCAAATTTTGTAGCAACATTTTGAGTTTCCCAAACTTCCAGTTCTTCAGAAAACACCTTTGATAAAATTTGTTTAGATTCTCTATCTAGAGAAATTTCACATCGTTTCTCCAATAAACTAGCAATAATAGATAATTCAGATTTGCGCTGACTAATTGACTCATTTTCCGCTTGCAACAACTCTTTGATTTGTGCTACAAACTCTTCTAATTGTGGAATTTCTGTTGCCATTTTCAAGGAATAATGCCTCACCTCCAAAGTATTTCGATTTTCTACAGTCAGAATATTATCTGGTTGTCTTTTCACCCGATAAACAATCAAACCTTGATTTTGTAAACTGTTACAAAGATGAGTCAATAACCAATCCGAAGAACAAACAAAAACAGCTTTAGCATCATAATATTGCTTACCAATAGTTGCTCCCATAGACATCATTTGAGCATCAGCACTATTTTTACCTTCAGGAACATGAATAAGTTGATATCCACGCTCAAAAAGTTCTAAATCAGATTTGCTTAAACTAGAACTTTTCCAGTTAGCAAAAGCAATCTTAACTTGTAAAGAATATTCAGAAATATTCGCTAAAAATTGCTCCGTATTAACATCAATTTTCAAATTTTCAGCATCTAATAATAGAATTGCTATTCCAACTCTGGGTGCTTCAGCTAAGGATTTTAGTTCAGATTGATTAACAGAAATCTCCTGCTCTATATTTGACGTAGGCAACTGTACCATAAATTGCCGACCACAATCTTTACAGCGATAACGTTGACGACTATTGGGACGACCATTTTTGTGTAAAGATGTAGAACCACAAGTGGGACATTTCATAGAAAAGAAGGAAGAACCAAAAAAAGAAAAATGGAATTTGCTATATGTGCTAGGTCTGGAAAAATTTTCCTGTTCATAACCAAAGAGTTTTGGTGATTATCTTGACCTTACACCCATTCACCCAAAATTTTATAGACTCATAATGTAACATAATATTTAGATGGAAAAAATATGACCCGCGATTTAAGAGGATTCCTAAAAATTTTAGAAGACCGAGAACGACTACACTGAATCAAAGCCTTAGTTGACCCTGACCTAGAAATAGCAGAAATTTGTAATACAATGCTACAAAAGGGTGGCCCCGCTCTTCTGTTTGAAAATGTTAAAGGGTCTGACTGCCCTACAGCAATAAATCTGTTGGGTACAGAGGAACAAGTATGCTGGGCAATGAATATGGAAAAACCCCAGGAGTTGGAAACCTTGGGTAAAAAACTCGGAATGCTGCAACAGCCCAAACCACCAAAAAAGATTTCTCAACCAGTAGAATTTGGTAAAGTTCTATTTGATGTGGTCAAGGCCAAACCAGGGCGCGACTTTTTCCCTCCTTGTCAACAACAGGACTTACGCAGTACTGCTATATATAGTGTATTTTTGATAATTATCTTAGATATTTACACTATAATTAGTGCCTTTTCGTAAGTCCTGAACAAGTAGTTATTGAAGGAGATGCTCTTGAGTTAAATAAAATTCCCATGATTCGCCCCTATCCAGGGGATGCAGGTAAAATTATTACTCTTGGTTTGGTTATTACAAAAGACTGTGAAACAGGTACTCCTAATGTGGGAGTTTATCCGTTGCAGTTACAATTTTGTAATACTATGAGTGTCCATTGGTTATCAGTGCGTGGTGGAGCACGACATCTAAAGAAGGCCGCAGAAAATGGAAAAAAGTTGGAAATTGCGATCGCTCTGGGAGTAGACCCATTAATTATTATGGCTGCTGCTACTCCAATTCCAGTAGACCTATCTGAATGGTTATTTGCGGGACTTTATGGTGGTTCGGGTGTGAAGTTAAATAAGTGCAAAACCTTAGATTTGGAGGTACCTGCAGATTCAGAATTTGTTCTAGAAGTTACTATTACTCCTGGGGAAGTATTGCCGGACGGCCCCTTTGGTGACCACATGGGTTATTATGGTGGAGTGGAAGGTTCTCCAATGATTAGATTTCACTGCATGACTCACCGGAAAGAACCAATTTATTTAACAACTTTTAGTGGGAGACCTCCCGAAGAAGAGGCAATGGTGGCGATCGATCTATATCGGATCTATACTCCTATTCTTAGGCAGCAAGTTTAAGAAATTATGGTTTTTTTCCTCCCAATGGAAGCGCTAAGTTACAAAGCTACAGTTATTTCTATTAAGAAAGCATATCCAGCTCAGGCAAGACGAACAGCTTGAGCTTTTTGGAGTGCTTTACCACAGTTTACTTATATAAAGTTTGTTATTGTAGTAGACGATAAATTCAATATTCGTGACCCACCTCAGGTACTCTGGGCAATTAGCTCTAAGGTCGATCCTTCCAGAGATGTATTTATTTTGCCGAATACACCTTTCGATAGTTTAGATTTTGCGAGTGAGAAGATTGGTTTGGGCGGTCGAATGGGAATAGATGCGACGACAAAAATTCCCCTCGAGACTGACCATAAGTGGGGGGCAACTTTGGAGTCTGACCCGGATGTAGCGGCAATGGTGGATAGACGTTGGGGAGAGTAAGGGTTTGATGATTTGAAGTTAGGGAAGGTTGACCCTTTTGTTTGGGTATGATATTCGATAATTTTCTTCAAAACCCATTGGTATACTACCGCAGTTTTGGAGTTAATGAGGTACAAAGTTTTACGAGTTTAGACAATAGGGAATAAAGATTAGTATTAAATTTTGGTAGTCCTAAAGATGTAAGGATATGGGTTTATATATACCTCGAATTCTCATCAGGTAGACAAGCAAAATTATCCCTTGTTTACCACTGCCTAAATTTTATCTCACTATTCTCTAAATTTTCAGCAAAGATTATCATTTTATCTTTGATAAATAAAGATAGTAAAATTAACCCATGGTAGTTACCATTACTATTCAAATCTAGTCCATCCTACGAATTTAACTTCGGACTTCTGGCTTCAGTTATAGGTGTCTATGAATGTAGAAACAGCTCAAATTTGTCTAATTTTGCTAAACTAATATGTCTAAAAACAGGGTGAAATCTAATTTTTATAGAGAAAAGCGAGAATGGTTAACAATTATTCTGCAAATACAATATTCTGTGATTCCGGTAATTATTTTTAGGGTAACATTCTGCGGATTGTTTGGTTTTCTTATTTCTGTACTTCACTCCCTAAATTTTCCAGTTGCTTTGCCAATAAAAAGTAGTATTATTCCTAGTTTAGTCTTAGGTTTACTATTAGTTTTTAGAACAAATACAGCTTATGAAAGATTCTGGCAAGGACGACAGTTATGGGGAAAAATCATTAATATAGTTCGTAATTTTGCACGACAAATTTGGGTAGCAGTTGCAGAAAATAACCAGGCTGATAGAGATGCAAAAGAAGAAATAATGCGATTGTTAGTTGCTTTTGCTATAGCTAGTAAATTATATTTGCGCCGTCAAAAAATAAATTTAGAATTAGATGGATATATGCCTAAAGATTGGTGTGAAAATATAAAACAAATGAATCATCCTCCCATTCATATTGCTTTTTTAATAGGTGATTATCTTCAGCATCAATATGAACGAGATTGTATTAATCCCTATCAACTTACTGCGATGTTTCAGTTATTAGATAAAATGGTTGAAGCCTTAACAAGTTGTGAGGGAATTTTAAATACACCTATCCCTTTAGCTTACTCAATTCATCTGAGACAATTATTGTTAGTTTACTGTTTATCATTACCATTTCAAATAGTAAGTCAATTTCATTTTTGGACTGGTATAGTAGTTGCTCTAATCAGTTTTACCGTGTTTGGAATTGAAGAGATTGCCTTAGAAATAGAAAATCCTTTCGGCTATGACCCTAATGATTTACCTTTGGATACTATTTGCGCTACTATGCACCATGATATAGAAGATTTAATTACTTTAGCACCTTACGTTAGACATTGGAACCGTACACCATTTAACTAAGAAAAGTATCGTTTTTAATTTAGGTCCTTATTTTGGTAACCTCAGTTTCGCATTTGTCTAAAATTATACATTATTGAATTCCGGCCTTTAAGTATTGTACTATGTTCAGGTAGCATCATCTATGTATAAAATTAAGTCACGATTGGGCAAAATCCTCCTATATCAATGTCTTTTGTCCTCTGGCTTTTTACTATCAAAGTATAAGATTCAGGTAGATATAATATTATAACCCATTCGATTGTTTATCAAGTGCAGTAGTATTAGCTTTTTAAAGATTTTTTTAAGTATAGAACTTGCATTCGGGAATTCAAAACGTAGTATACTATACTGGCGATCTAAAACTATGCCTGATAATAATCATGATTTTTATAAGTAAAAATATATATTACATAGACTATTAATATTAATGATCAATAAATGAAATAACATAATGTACTATACTTGGAGTGCAGAATATGGGATAGAGTTAAGTTTTTATTATTGTTGATCTAATCTATAGCAATCCCAAGTAGGTTGTGACAATTCAAAAACTAGAAATAAACTCCGAAACTTCTATCCATTGCCTCTAAAACTCTATGCTAAAAAGTGGTAAGATTTTGGACACAAATAAAATAGGATGGATATTTCCTAAGTTTTGTAGTAGAAGTTTTGCCAGAAGTATTGCCTAAAACTGATAA
>JAKQYE010000138.1 GCA_023356605.1 Trichodesmium sp. MAG_R02
TTTTGTAACCTTATTTAAAGATACATTAAAAGTAATATCTATCTAAAAAAAAACTAATTATAGTATGGAGAATTTTATATCGACAGTACGCTACATATAGCGTACCTGCGTAAGTCCTGTTAATAACAAGCAATTAAAGCCAAAATTTTGTACAGCAAAAATTTAGCTACTTTGGTAAAATTTACAATAGGTCCTTTAAATGCTTAACAGCTTATTATATACTCCTTCAAAAATTATGTCTACAGAAACAAAAAAATTAAATCAAAATGCAGTTATTGTCGGTGGAGGTCCGGCAGGTTTTGCCACAGCATTAATGTTAGCTAAACGTGGCTGGCATCAAATTACAGTATTAGAAAAACGACCTAGTGCAGATTTTTATGAACCTGATAAATCATTCAATTATTTAATTGATGGGCGGGGTCAAAAATTTACCGATCTATTGGGTTTAACTGAAAAATTAGCAAAAATCAGCGTCCCAAATACAGAATTTTATCTTACAGAAATTAAGGCTAATGGTAATCGTAAAACATCAAAATTACCAATCATAGATCGTAATCGCAAAACTGCTTATTGGCTACTACGTCCAACATTTTTGCAGCTACTTTTTCAAGAAATTGAGGAAAATTGGCAAAATAAGATTACCACTTTATTTAACACAAAATGTCTGGATATTAACAAGAAAGATGGAAATTTAACAATTATTGCCCAAGGAATAAATGACCAAACTAATTATGAATTTGAGGCAGATTTGTTAGTTGGTTGTGATGGGATTAATTCTCTAGTTCGGCAAACTTTAGATAAGTGGGATAATTCTGGAACAGATAAATTTAAAATGCAGTTTTTTCCCTCTGCGAGTTCTGGTTTGAAATACAAAGTTTTGACTTTGCCGCCTAACTTCCCCCTAGACCATAATAATTCTGAGCAAGCAGTTTGTGCAATGGCTTATGCTATTCGTGGAGTATTTTCAGATTCTCAACATTCTTTATCTCTAGGTATTTTGCCTTTTGCTGACCCCAAACAACCGAGAACAGCAAATATTATTAGACGACCAGAACATGAAATCTGGAAATTACAAGATGGTGAAAAATTGTCTGAGTTTCTGGAAGAAGCTTTTCCACAATTGCCAATAAACAAAATAGTTTTATCAGAAGAAAAAGAGCGTTTTGCTAAAAGTGATGGTGGATATTTTCCCTTGCCTCAATATTGTTCTGGACTACATTTATTATTATCAAATACAGATGATTCTAGTGGAGTAGTTTTATTAGGAGATGCGGTTCATTGTTTTCCTCCTGATATTGGGCAAGGTGTTAACTCGGCATTGGAAGATATTTTTATACTTAATCAAGCACTTACTCAAACTAATGATATTATCTCTGATGCTTTGCCATTATTTGAGTCTTTACGTTATCCAGATCTAAAGCCTTTAATACGTCTTGTTCAAACTGCTTATCCGTGGCAATATAATCAAGATATTCTCGGCAAACGACTATGGAGTATTAACTTTTTTATTCGGCTATTGTTGAGTAGAATATTGCCTTTTATTTTTTCTCCTCCCGCTTTTATGTTGATTCAAAATCATCAACTTAGTTATGGTGAAATATGGAGAATGGCTCAGAGAACAACTATCTATATATTTGTATTGGGAATAGCTATAATTTTAGGAACTCTAGCTTTATTTTTAGATAATTTCTAGTATTTTTAGAATTAAACTTTTGGAGTCTAGTAGGTTGGGTTGAATCACAAAACCCAACAATAAAGCTTTGTTAGGTTTCACTCCCTTCCACAAGGGCTGACATTTTTCCGGTCGATGTCAAACATTTCCACGGTCAAATTTGATTGAGAGTTCAACTTTTGTAGTCACTCTAGTAGTCCAGTAGGTAGGGTTGAGTCACGAAACTAAACAACAAAACTTTGTTAGGTTTCACTCCCTTCCACAAGGGCTGACATTTTTCCAGTCGATGTCAAACATTTCCACGGTCAAATTTGATTGAGAGTTCAACTTTTGTAGTCACTCTAGTAGTCTAGTAGCTAGGGTTGAGTCACGAAACCAAACAACAAAACTTTGTTAGGTCTAACTTCCTTCTACAAGGGTTGACATTTTTCCGGTCGATGTCAAACATTTCCATGATAAAATCTGATTATGTTTATTCTAGGAGGTTATGATGAGTCCAGGCCAAAAGTTACGTCAAATATTGGAACAACCAGGTATTCTAGTGCTACCTGGAGTTTATGATTGTATTGGGGCAAAAATTGTAGAACAGATAGGATTTTCTGCTGTGTTTACCAGTGGCTTTGGCATTTCTGGCTCTACTCTTGGTCGCCCTGATTATGGTTTTCTTACTGCTACAGAAATGCTCTATACTGTCAGGGGTATTACTGAGTCAGTGAATATTCCTTTAGTAGCTGATATTGATACTGGATATGGGAACCCATTAAATGTGATTAGAACTGTGACTGATATCGTGAATATGGGGGTTGCCGGAATTATTTTAGAAGACCAAGAATGGCCGAAAAAGTGCGGTCATTTTGAGGGTAAGCGGGTTATTCCAATGACAGAACACGTAGAGAAAATTAAAGCGGCAGTTCATGCAAGAGGCGATAGTGGTTTGGTGATTATTGCTCGGACTGATGCTCGTGCTCCATTGGGTTTGGATGAAGCTATTAAGCGAGGACGTGCTTGTGCTGAAGCTGGTGCAGATGTGGTTTTTATTGAAGCGCCTCAGTCTGTCGAGGATTTGCAGGCGATCGCTACCGCTTTTGAGGATGTGTATTTATTTGCAAATATGATTGAGGGTGGAAAAACTCCCGTTTTATCTCGTGATGAGTTGGCAGAAATAGGTTTTAAAATAGTAGTTTATCCTTTGTCAGGATTGTTTTCTGCCACTAAAGCAATGATAAATTGTTATCGTCAACTATTTGAACATGGAACTACAACAGGGTTGACGGATATTGTTTCGTTCCAGGATTTTGAAGATATTATTGAAGTGCCTAAATATCGAGAGCTGGAGCAGAAGTTTTCCATTGATTAGACTGGAATTTTTACAGAAGTTAAGAATTAGGGCAAGGGTGAACGGCCGTTTCACTGAGCGACATAAAACGCCCCTGTAGGAGTCAAGAGGGAAGAGGAGAGTGATAAAAAGCATAATTTTTTTGTCATTGATTATCCGGATATTATATTCTTCTTGGTAGAAGTGTTGAGATTAATGCTGTAGCAACCTTTTTTGAATTTAGTGTTCATTAAATTTGGATACTCAAGATCGAACGGCAGATTTTGCTAGCCTGCCAAGGTTCAGGTAATTTATGGGAATGGGGACGCCCTGGAAGCTTTTCGAGAGGATGTTCAGCCTTGGCTACAGTTCGCGATCGCTCTAAGATGGAAAACAGGAACAGATAAGGATGATTATGACTACCTCTAAGAGCAGAACTTTACAGCAGTTTTCATGTCGGTAGACCACAGTAGGGATGCCCTTATACAACGTCCCTACAAGGTTTTGCTTATGGCGTAGCGCTGTGAGTTGAGGATGGCTGCTCCATTTATTAACAATTAATACAAGTCCTGGTCGTCAATGGATTTTTTTCTACCATGATTTGTACTAACATAACTACATAACTATAGATTTTATCAAGCATCATAAATTAGCCATACCATAATTAAAATATTCTTCTTTATAAACAGAGAAGATCCCAAAATCACCTCTGCTTCCTAGTACCTTATTAATTGATATTTAACCAGATATAATGTTAATCTTTGCCTCAATTCCTATAACTTTAAAACGATTAATAGTTGTCTCCCCATCCTCTACCCAAAATTTCCTACCGAATTGTACTAAATTTTTTTCTTTCTCATCAAATATTAATGCCCCTATTGCCACCTTTGCTTTTTCCTCATTCCCAGAAGATTGTTCTTTCAAAATAGCTTGAATCTTTTCAAACAAATTTGAATTATTTTCAAGAATTTTATGTACTGGCAGTTGCAAGATAATTATTTGTCTTTCTTTAGCAGAAGCATTTTCATTTATTAATAATTCAGCTTCTTTTTTCCCTCGATTTTTTTGAATTTCTAACGGCTCTACTGATTTTTTTAATTCTGTAATAGATTGATCACTTTTAATCTCTTTATCTCTTAACTCATTCTGAGAATTATCTAATTCTGTCGATGGTTTTTTCTGTTGTTCAACTGCATCTGCCCTTACCTTTTCTAATGCTTCTGCACTATCTACTAATAATTGACTTTCCTCATCCTTCTTATCAACTTTTCCATTCAATACTAAAAGAGAATTTTCTTTCAGTAAATCTTGAATTTCTTCATATTTGTTGGGAAAAATTACGGCATCTACTTGCCCAGTCATATCTTCTACTTGAATAAATGCCATACGAGCACCTTTTTTTGTAATATGATGTTTAATTCCAGCCAACATTACCACTAATGTTATCTTGGAATTGGATTTTTTGCCCTTCATTTGCTCGATAGAAATAGCATCCTGAATTAGATTTTGTTCCTGTGCAAATTTGAGAGGATGGTCAGATACATAAAATCCTAAAATTTCTTTTTCGTGCTGCAATTTTTCTTGAGCTGAAAAATCTGAAACATTGGAAGATTTGGGGACATCATCAAAAATTGGCGCTGTTGTTTCACCCAGATCAAATAAACTTAATTGCCCCATATTCCGGTCTTTATTTCTATCTTGTGCCCATTTCATTACACCTTCTAAGTCTTTAATTAATTGGTGACGGTTTGGTTCAATTTGATCGAAGGCTCCACATTTAATTAAAGATTCTAAAGTACGACTATTAAGAGCGTTAAGATTAACACGGTCACATAGATCGGCTAAAGACTTAAATTCTCCCCGTTCTTTTCTAGCTTTTAAAATTGCTGTTATTGCTCCTTCTCCTACATTTTTGACTGCGGATAATCCAAATAAAATTTGATTTTTTTCTTCCCCTGTAGCTACTGTTGGCAGAGGGGTAAAATCTACTTCTGACTGATTAATATTTGGTGGTTTTACTTCTATCTTAAGTTTATTACAATTAGCAATATATTTTTGTATTTTGTCTTGGTCACCACTATTAGCAGTTAATAAAGCTGACATATATTCGACTGGATAATTAGCTTTTAAATAAGCAGTTTGATAAGCTACATAAGCATAAGCTGTAGAATGAGATTTGTTAAAACAATTAGAAGCAACTAACCCATTTGCTAAGACAAAGTTATGGTCTTTAGTTACACCAATATCATAAACATTTTCTGTTTTTTCCAGTTTGCGAGAAACAATTTTAACCACGAAGACAACTCCTTTTAAAAGTCAAAAATCAAAGGTTATAGCACTAGATATTATGGTAGGGATATAATCTACTTTTCTAGATTTAAACGACTTATTTTTATATTCCTTGTTCAGAGAAAAACCATTCTAAATTCAGAATTCTAAATTCTAAATTCTAAATTCTAACTTAGTGGTTTATCAATCTGAAAAGCGCTTTAACCCCCCTCCTTGAACCTCTTAAGAGGGAAAGTCAAAAGTGGGATTTTCTAAATTTGCTTTGTCTGAGTAACAGCAACTATAATATTGAGGATATTTTTGATGGAATTAATTTCAATTTATTCCCTCACTAATCACAGTCAAAAAAACTGGGAAATTTTCTGATCGGAAAAAATCAACTGCTAATCGGGAAAACTCAGAATTTTACTACCCCAAATCAACTCAAAAGGAATATATAAATTAGAAAAGTTAAGTCGGCAAATACGTCACGATATAAAAACTGAAAAAGTTGCCGTTATCCAACCTACAAATATAATAGACCTAGGTTAGGTTCAGGTACGAAACCCAGCATTACCAAAATCACGCTCATGTTAGGTTTCACTGTGGTTCTACCCAACCTACATTATTGTTTACATTATTATCAAAATTCATCCATAGTTGATAAACCCTTCAATAATAAAGCTTCTAAATCATCAGTAAAAGCTTCTGGACTAAGATTATTGCGAATATCAACAGCATTCAATAACTGATCTGTTGCCCGCTCCTGTTCATCTTTTTTCAAAAACGTTTCAATAAGTTCCTCAGTTGTTCTCTTCAAATTTTCACTTTGTTCCTCATCCTGAAAATCAGCCTTAATAATAGTTTGAAGAGCTGCCGCATCCGGGTCTGGCATTCTTATTCGGAGACAGCGGCGGACAAAAGCCGGAGGAAAATCTCGTTCCCCATTACTAGTCATAACTACAATAGGAAAGCTAGAACAATGAACTCTTCCCCGTATAATACAAGCTTCAATACCTACATCTTCCGTCCGCACTTTTACTTCTGTTGCTTGATCATTTTTATAACTTGTTTGAGACTTATCCAGCCCAACGCACCAACTCAGGAATTTGAAATCTTCCCTCTTCAAATAAGTGAAGTAAATCATTCGGTAAATTAATATCACTTTTATCTATCTCATCAATTAATAATACTCTCGGATACAAAGAAGGTAAAAAAGCTGTTCCTACCGGGCCTAAGGTAATATATTGGCCAATATTTTGTGACTTCTCCTTATTTAACTGAGCATCTTGTAAGCGAGCGATCGCATCATAACGATAAAGTCCATCGACCAAAGTAGAACGAGCTGTAATGGGCCAATTCAATACGGGCCCTAATTTTAATTCCTGTGCGATCGCATAAGCCAAGGAAGTTTTACCCGAAGCAGGGTTTCCTGTGACCAAAAGAGGCCGTCGTAAATATATTGCAGCATTTACAGCATCTACAACATTAACAGGCGGTTTTTCACTATCATCTTCCTCCGCTATTTCTGAGGAATAAACACGAAATTTTTCACCCTTTTCTCTACCCCGTTTGTTATCATCAGAATCAGCCAAATTTTGAATATTTTGCCATTGTTTTTCCAGTTGTTTTAATTCAGATTCTTCTATCTTTTTAAATTCTCGCCAAGGGGGAGGAACAGGAAGTCTAACAAAATTAACATCATGGTTATTTCCATCACCATAGAAAAAAAGCCAATGTTGTTTATTTTCCGTCATATTGTTTTGGGATTGATTTTTTATCACTGCTTTCTCCTTTTTTTAAGAATTAGTTATTAGTTGATTAAAAGCAGGAATATTAATTGGTTTTCGGTCATTACAATCACATAAAATCCTTAAATGATAACCTAAATATTCTTTTTTACAACTATCAGCCATAGCCAGGTGTTCTTTACGAATATCAAATATTTTTGCATGTAATCTATTTAAATCTAGTATTTTTTTCACTTCTATTAAATTATTGAGTTCTTTTATGATAGATTTATAATGGTAATCATCTAAGCTATCCCTCTGATTTTTGCTTTTTATCCATAGACATAAAGGAACTCCCTTTTCTAAAATCATTTCAAATAAATGAAATGTTTTAGTTCCTTTCGGCAAACCACAGGATATTTTTAGGATAATTTTATTCTCTAATTGAATTCCTAGAAGTTTTCTTTGTTGTGCCTTAGATAGTAATTTATTCAATTCATTTTCCTGTTTAAAATCTTGAATATTATTTGAGATAACTGGTTTTTTTTTCATTCTTCGCAAGTTCTCTGCATAACATTTTAGCCAACTAGTTTTATCTGGTTGTAATCGCTCTAAAGAACGTAAAATCACAGGATATTCTTCACAAATAGCCTTTTGTTGAGGAGAAAGTTGTGAATATAGTTGGTAACGTTCTTGAATTATTGGATATTCCTTACTAACAATATCTATAAAATATTTAAATTTTTGTTGATTCTTTAATTTTTCTATTAAAGTAATAATTTTACTTCTATCGTTGCTTCCAGAAATTTCGTTATAAAAATTAGCTCCAAATATCCCTTGATATTCAAGAAATATATTTTTCAGTTTATCGTCAGGAAAAGGCGATAACGCCGTTTCAATCTTTTCACGAAGTTTTATTCCTTGCTTATCAGTGAATGTCATTGGGAATGTACTCACATTACTATTTTATCTACTATTTATAAATCTTGATCAAAATTATAATACTCATACCTAACAATTTCAATAAAATAAATAATAAGTTCTCTATTATTTAGCTCCCTGATTAAATTAACCAATCTTGTAGGATAATTATCTCCAGAAATTTGATTATAAAAATTACCTCCAAATTTCTCTGGATATTCGGAAAATATACTTGTCAGTTTATCCTCAGTTAAGAACACCCTTTCAATCTCTTCACGAAGTTTTCTTCTTTGTTCCCCTGTTAAGTTCAATAAACCATTTTTTTCTAAGTTATCTCCATAGATGCTTGGGAAAATAAATAAGCATCTAAAGCATCAATAAAAACAACAGGAATTGCAAAATATCAAGCCTCATAACCATTCTCAATACCCAATTTAAACCAAGCCTTCCGCACTGCTATCTCAACAGAATTACCCTCTATTATTTTTGAATAAAACTCTTTCACAAAACCAATCTACGTTTGATTAGAAACCTTATATTACTATGCAATAGCCACTGGAATTCCCTCAAGTATTAAGAGAGAAGCCAGACTACTACAAGGATTAATTTCAGATTGTTTTCTAGTTTCACAACCGTGTAAAATCAAAATTTTAGGTTGATGACCACTAAACTATTGAGCAAACATTTCAGTATCTTTCTAGTCAGCTGCACTCAACTCATTTTCCAAAGTAACCGGTCCCAAATCTTCTCCATTTTTATCAACTAACTGACTGTGACCAATAAAATGAAAAATATCCAGTTTCTCAGTTTCTAATCTTTCTACAATACTCTAGAAATTTAGAGAATTCATAACAGATAGAAACTTCAATTGCTATTGTTTAATATCTATACTTTTTAAGTTTTGCTATACTTGCTAATATTCCACATTACTTAATCCAGAATTAGTCATCAGTTTCGAGACAACTAAAGCAATTTTTAACTGTTCACCCTTATTACTTTAATAGATAATTTCTTTGATTCTTGTAATTGATATCTAAGTAATGACGACAGTAAAAGCTTAACTTACGGTCATTAGACACCTCCGAAAATTAAGATTTAAAAATATTTTTACAAGGCTTTCTGGTTAATTATCAGAGATGTCAACTGTAGAGACATTTGATAAAACGTCTCTACATTTTATTTAAATATTATTCTATAGTAATTGATTGAGGGCCTTCACTTTTGGTATTACTTTCATCTGTGGTAGAACCATTAGTAGAAGTATAACCTGTCTGCTGATTAAGCCAAGTTTTAACAGGGTCATCATCAAGATTTAGTCGCAGTATACCAGAGACAAAGCCTCCGAAAAAGGCTAGTGGCTGTTCAATCAATTCTTTCACGACTGGGGTTAATTCATCTAAGAACATAGAGTTTTTCCTGCTTTATAAGACTGATATAATAACGTCAAAATTATTGCTATTTCAATGTTTACTTCCTGCTTCTACCGGATATGTCGTTAATCCGACGGCTTCCCTAGTAGGTAGCCCTCTATCCACAGGCATTCACGGTCAAACCAACCGTACCTCTCAAATTTTACCGAAAAATTGGGTTTAAAGCCTCGCCCATAAGCGGGGGACTTTTTAGTTGATTTTTTTCCAAAGGTTATGTTATAGTTCTTCTCAGTTCACAAGAAGAAACATATTAGTCGCGGGTGGGCAATCCGAGACTTTAAACGGACAGGTCAGCCAGTATAAGACTACTGCAAAAGTAACAGCAGCCTGTGAGATGTCAACCCGCCGAGGGACTACGGTTC
Source organism: Trichodesmium sp. MAG_R02 (assembly GCA_023356605.1). Lineage (GTDB taxonomy): Bacteria > Cyanobacteriota > Cyanobacteriia > Cyanobacteriales > Microcoleaceae > Trichodesmium. The sequence continues at coordinate 9,699 of JAKQYE010000138.1, forward strand.
AGTATGTATACCCCTGCTTTTAGGCCGGGGAGGATATCAATATAGTATACATAGGCAACAAACATGTCATTATTCTTCGATTAAGTCCATAGTCCTTTTGCTGAGTATGTATTTTAATCCCATTTATACCCCTGGACACATCCCTACTTTACCTGTCCCATCAGAGATTACGGCAGTTTTCATGTCGGTAGACCACAGTAGGGACGCTCTTATGGGACGTCTCCACATCCAATATCCCTAGAAGGTTTTGATTATATCGATGTAGTTCATCAATTAAGTAGTACTGTAATATCAAGTCTTGTTAATTAGCTATAATTCGGCTAACTTTAGTCAAAATTTCTAGGTAGATGCTTGAGGAAGTAAATACTCTTGCGCTACAGATCATGAAAAATGCAGTTCCTTCCCAAGAGGCTAACTGATAACTGAAATAACCTGAAGCCTCCTGACTTTTGCTGCGCTAACTGCCTTGAGATAGCTTAGCCTCCTGAGCAACTTGCTCAACTTCATCCTTGGTCAACTGTGCTATTATTTGTTTTGCTTCTGAACTTCCTAACCTATGTAAAGCCTGTACAACTCTATAACGTATTTGCCAGTCACTGTGGATAGCAAAGGGTTTTAGTAAAGGAATAGCTTCTAAATTTCCTAGTTCCCCTAGGGCACTAATAGCAATAGTCTGTATTAATTCATTGTCTGATTTCAGAGCATCTTCCAGTAAATAGAATGCTTTTGGTTCTCCCATTTCTCCTACTGCTGCTACTATACTGAGTTTTACCAACCATTCCGGAGTATTTTGGTATACCTGTAGTAGGTCATCAAAAGCTTGGGTCATTTTCAATGCTCCCATAGCATCTGCTGCTGCTGCTTGGACATCTGGTTCTGGATCCTGAAGCAGACACTCACATAATATTTCTTGGGATATTGTTAAGTTTTGTTCCCCCAAGCTTGACATTTGACTTACGGCAGCGTACCGAACACGAGTATCTTTGTCCTTAATGGGAGTTTGAACTAATTCAAAAGCGATCGCTGGTTCTATTTGGCGTAGTTGATTAACTCCGGACAAGCGATCGCCTAGTTCTTCGGATATTAGTAGTTGTTTAACTGAATCTGGGGTAAAACTCATCGTATAATTCTTTTCTATACTTAGTCAATAGTTGATCAGAAAATAGCTTTTTGGTGTATGTTGGCACTTATAGTAATTTCAAAAAGAGATGGAAAACTTTTTCTGCTAAAACGCGAGTTATAGCAAGAAATACTTGTCTCAATTCTTTATTAAAATGACCATATAAAGAGGGCAGAAAGTTTTTCCCATTTTCACCTGATCAGGACTTACGCGGGGGAACTCACAAACCTTGTTTTTTCCTCTAACATTGTTTATGTATAAAATTAAGTCATAATTAGTAAAAACCGTTCTGCCTTCCTGAGGCCAAAGTATAAGTATTCAGGCGGACATAATATAAATCGTGATACAATCCACTCACCCAGCTGCCATTGCTCTAATAATGTCACCACGGGTTAATATACCAATAACCAAACCATTTTCATCTAGTACTGGCAACCGATGGATATTACGCTCGTGCATAAGTTTAGCTGTTGCTGGAAGTGGTTGGTCCGGTGTAGTAGTTAGAGGATTTTTAGTCATTACATCCTGAACAGTTTCTCCTAAAGCTTTATGAATTTCTTTTTCATAACGAGCTGGGTTCTCTAGGAAGATAATGCTATCTAGCAGCATAATATAAGGTGGAGGGGTAGCTCCACTTTCTTGCCACATTAAATCTGTTTCTGATACTATTCCAACTAGATTTCCGTTTTCATTGACTACAGGAAGACCACTAATACGTTTTTCTGCCAAAATTTTAATTGCTTCTTTCAAAGGCATTTCTGGTTTGACAGTGATTGGATTGTAACTCATAATGTCTGATACAATTTTATTGGTCATACTTACCTCTGAAATTTTTTTTGGTTAGAGTAATGATGATATTTATAAACTCAAAATCAAAATTTTCCCTTCTACTTTTTACCTCAAAATTAATCATAAAAGAAGGTGCAATCCAATACAGCATCGCAACCTGATTAAATCAAAGCCAAGCTTAATAATCAAGCTTAATAATATATAACTAAGCTGTGTTAAGAATTAATGACTCATGTCAACAGCCGAAGGCCAAAAACAAAAAACTAACTCTGGCGATCGCTACGTATTTGTTTACCAGAATCATTCTTTTCTGGGCCATAACTCTCAAGAAGTCCTCAATACCTTTATAGCTGAGACAGAAAATTTGGTTGGTGTCTATATTGAGCCAAGTGTTTTTTTGGGTCAATGTAGCACTAGCCCTACAATCAGAGTTGCCCCGTATAAATTTTGGTGTTACCGGGTCTAGCCTAATAATGTCCCATCAATAGTTATACAATATCTAAAGGGCAATAAACCTTTAGATGATCTGCTCAAACCCAAAATTTACCCTCGTTTTTACTGATGAAAAAATAACAAAAACTTATATTCCATATCCTAAAACCCTTTAGCTGCTGAGAAAACCCATTCCTGAATTAATTTATTAACTTGGTCAGGAACTTCATCATGAGGACAATGACCTGCCTTTAAGAAGTATTCTGTTAATTGAGGATAATATTTGCGAAATTGGACACTTCGACTCTTAATGTTGATCCAAGGGTCAGCTTCTCCCCAAAGCATAAGTAGAGGACAGTCTAAGTCATCTAACAATTCATCTACTTTCTTGCCAGATGGTGTCTTGAAAATAGAAGCAAAGACTTGAGCTGCACCAGGATCGCAAGAAGGCCGATATATATCTTCTATTAATTTATCTGTAATAGCACTTTGATCTAAATAAACTTTCTTTAATATTTTTCTAATATTGCTACGTCGTCGTGTCCATTGAAATAATAAAAAACTAGGTATATTTTGCAAAAGAAACCATTTTGTGATAGTAGAAATAAATCTTCTCCATAGAGGTGGTTTAGGAGTAGGTTGAGATTCACTAAATGGCCCAGCACTGTTAATAAGTATTAAACCAGCAGCAGAAGTTGGGTATTGAGCTGCTAGGCATAATCCTACATAGCCTCCAAGAGAATTTCCGGCCATAATGACTGATCTACCAATGACTTTAGTAATAAAGTCATTGATCTGTTCTTGCCACAGTTGACCGCTATATTGCCAGTTTGGTTTATCTGAACGTCCAAATCCTAATAAGTCAATAGCCCAGACTTGAAAAAACTGGCTGAGACCTACAATATTTTGGCACCAATGGTCTGTGGATGCTCCAAAGCCATGTATTAATAGTAAGGGTGGATATACAGAGTCAGACTTACCTGCACATAAGTAGTAGATTTGCTGATCCCGCCATAGCCAATAACTTCCAGGAACAGAAGTTCTATCTTGTATAGATTTATTCAGCATATGTACATAAATATTTATTAAATTTCTATAAAGAATATCTCAAAAATTTAATGGAATCAAATTATTTTATTAAGATAAAACTTATTGTCCATGATACCAAATAAGAGTCAGTCTCCTTTTGTATAAGTTGAGATGGGACTATATGGGAAATGAAGAGACGGAAAGATATTTAAAGATGATAAGTAAAAAATTGCCTTTTAATAAATTGATTTACTATCATAATTAATCCTTATCTTTCGGAGACTTTATTTTTATTAAAAGTTTTGATACTATAAAGACAGTGAGGGCATCATTGCTCTCACTAAAGCTTTTTAAACTCGGTAAGGAGATACACAACTTTTGACAAAAGTAGTTGGTGACTATGCCCCATAAGAAAGCTAGGGAGTATTTTAAGTGATTGCTATATCATCACGTCCACGTCAAGTATGTCAAAATTGGGTGACAATTACCTTCGCTTCTACCCTCTATTTATGTCCAATCCTTGATTTGCTACTGGCGGATGTTCCTAAAAAATGGCATCCCGAACTGCGATTAGGGTTGCAAGAGGCGTTAGTAAATGCGACAAGGCATGGGAACAACCTAGATCCCACTAAAACTATTCTAGTCCGTTTTTCAATTGTCGAAGACTACTATTGGTGGCAGATATCAGATCAAGGTTCTGGTTTTCAACCACCTTGTAGACCCAACCTAGAACAGCAATTATTTGCTGATCATTCCGAAAAATATACAGATTATGATTATGAGGATGAAAAAGAATGTGGTCGAGGAATATACATTATCTACCAAGTTTTTGATTATATTGAATGGAATTCCAAGGGAACAGAGTTGATTCTATGTAAATATGCCAGGAATAACTCTAGGTTACCCTTGGTAACATAAATCATTAACTTAACTTAAACTAACTAATTTTTCCGAGAACCATGAGTTGGACATGGAGGTGCTGATATTGATCGATCTAACCACCTAACAGCTTGATTTAGGCGTTCAATAGCTTCAGTTGGTTGATTCTTAATCAGAAAAACCAAAGCAGCTACAGTTAGCTCTAACGCACGAACTTGGCGATTAGACTTAAGTCGATGCCATTCTCTTTCTGGTATAGCAAGCTTTTGAGCTAGAGTTTGAGCTAGTTCTAGTGTACTATATTCTTGTAAATCTCTATGATTATAGGTTTCTACTTTGTTAGCCATAGTTGCAGGATTTGAGTTTGACTTCAGCATATCTACTTGGACAATTTTTCCTCGTAAACTTACTATACTTTAAGTATGTCAGTATGAAATCTTATTTTAAGGATGCTCTAAAAGAATCAAACTATTCTCCAGTTAGTCAGGAGTTAGAAGTTTCAGAGACGGAGTTGGTACAAGTATAGGCCATGTTAAAATCTATCCTTGCTACTTTAAAGGGACGTTATTCTCAAATTCAGTATTACCATAAGGGCAAACCAGAGCTCCAGTATCGTTTAGAGAAAGTGTGACAGAAGTAGGTTGCAAAAAAACTTATGAGTAACAACAGATACGGACATAATTGGAAACAATAGAATTAAAACTATATAGTGGATAATCTTATCATAAAAAAACCATTTTGACAAGTTGTAAGATTTGGAGGTTTAGGAATTGTTATTGGTTTGCTCTTAAAATCTTGTGCTGGATAATATTCAAGTTTTTATATTTTGTTTGTGGGATAATTCAGAAACAAGAAATCAGATCGGGAGTTATGCAGGCCAAACCTATTACTATGATTGTTTCTCACTCTCAAACCACATAGGAGGGATAATAAACCAGATAAAAAAAATCAAGCTAAGAAACTATGACATAAAGGAAATTTTCTGAGGTGCAGGAGCATTTTAGGATAGTGAAGATAGCCTTGATAAAAGTTTTTGGGACTCAAAAGAAGGAATATATGCTCTACTGGGTATTGCTGCATGGCAATAGTGAAAGATATGGGGGGTGCATTTTTTCATGATCATTTGAGAGAAAACTCAATAAAAGGGTCAAATAGCGTGAAAAATACTCTCCGTTACTGGATAATCCCAGCACCCTAACTCTCCATCAACCTACTCCCTGTTTGACTCAAAACTATTGCACCAGGAGCACCCTCTGCTAAAGCCGGATAACTAGAGATTCTCATTTATGTAAATCTTGGCTATGGCAGTGTCAAACTGCTGTATAGTTATCATAACAAACAGTTAGAAGTGCGTACATTACGAGGAGTAGCTGTAGGGGTAGAGTTAGGGTTAAGCATATCTATTTAGATAATGTTTTTCAGTCGACTTACTACATTAAGTATGCCAATATGAACCCTTCTCCAGAAGATTCTCAGAAAAAATTAAATGATCACTCTTCAAATTATGACCCAGTTTATCAAGAATCAGAAGTTTCAGAGACCGAGTTGACAAAAGCGTTGGCAGATATAGAACATAACCTTGTTGCTGTGAAAGAACGCTATTCTCAAATTCAGTATTACCAGAAGCGCAAAGCAGAACTCCAGTATCGTTTAGAAGAAGTGCGACCAGAAGTACATCGTCAGAAAACTGACAAATTGCGAGAAGAGTTACAACAGATACAGAAAGAATTGGAAACAATAGAATTAAATCTAGAAAGTAGTTTATTTGGTTGGAATGCCATAAAAAAACCATTTTGGCAAGCTGTAAGATTTGGAGGCTTAGGAGTTGTTATTGGTTGGCTCTTAAAATCTTGTTCTGGATAATGTCATTTCAGTTATCAGTACCTTTGGTTGAAGCATCCGGATTGAAATACTAAAGTTTATTTTTTTCCCGAACCTTGAAATGTTAGGCTTGAGACCTGATTTTTTGATCAAGTCTTTGGTCAGATTTTTATAGAACTTGAATTTGAGATGGGGAAATAAGTAACCAAGGTTTAGTATAGTCATTTCAAAAAGAGATGGAAAACTTTTTCTGATGAAACGCGAGTTATAGCAAGAAATACTTGTCTCAATTCTTTATTAAAATAACTATATGATCTAATTGAATACTTTTTCAACTTTTCAAGATTGAGAAGAAAACCTTAGTCCCTATGACAAAAAACTATTTCTATAAATTGTAAAGCTTGATAAATTAGTTGTCGAACTGGATGTTTCTCCTATGCGGTATTTTCTGGTTTCTCCAACTGAAATATAGAGCGAAGGTAGAAAATGTTGGATATTTCAGTAAGCACATAGTTGTTCAGTCAGACTTGTAAGTATTTTTTGCCAAGGATACTTGTCAAAGTTATCCTAAATCAAAAGACCCGATGGACGGCGTTCAATTTCAATTATAATATCCAACTAAGAATTTATTTGCTCAATCACTTTGCATATTCTGTTGGTAAATTTTGACAGTAGCTTGTGCTAGTCTCTGCTCTTCAGAATGAAGGTCAACTGATGTTACTGGTTGAAGAATTTTGGTCGCGACTGCTATTAATCATCTCATTAAATATTAGTTTTTGAGATCGGAATTTCAGGTGAAAACACCTAAAGCAACAGCAACATGATTAATTTCGTTTGCCTATACTTTCTCTGAAGAAACATATTCTCTTAAATATTGCTCCTGTTTTAGAGAAGTGAAGTTAAGTAGGGTTCCATGCGATCGCAAAGTTCTGGTTTTTCTAGGTAAATACAGGACTTAGGCAAGTATAATATATGTAGCATACTGTTATATTGAATTGTCAATACTATAATTAGTTTTTGTTCGGATAAATATTACTTTGAATATATAGTCATTTCAAATAAAAATGGAAAAGTTTTTCTGCTGAAACGCGGGTTATAGCAAGAAAAACTTGTATCAATCTAAATTAAAATGACTATATATGATTTAGTAACAAAAA
>JAKQYE010000139.1:0-12457 GCA_023356605.1 Trichodesmium sp. MAG_R02
AAAAGAATGTTACAAATAGTTTCAATCTTTAAGATGTCAAATAATTTCCTAAAATTACTGTAGTCTCAAAGTTTTTGGCCTATAAAATCTTAATGCATGACTTTTGAATGTATGACTTTTAACTTTCGTGAAACGGTATTATAGGATGTTGTCCTACACAGTGTTCGTCCACAATTCAAAGCCGTAAAGATTCACCTAGTTTAATTTTCAATTCTTGAAGTCGTTGTTGGAGTTTTTTTCTATTCTTGCTGTTCAAACTCCGAAACTAAAGCATGATCAGGACGGGTTATTTTGATGAGCATATTTTAAGCCCTGTCGATTTGAACAATTAAAAGCTGACTATCTAGAGGCAACTACAGAACTTTGGGCAATAGATGAACATCATTTGGGACTCAAATCAGTTTTTAGACAAGTATGGACACATAATGTCTGAAACCAGGGACTAGCTCCTCACACGGTATCCGCGCGGGACGGGATTTAACCTTCATGAATATCAGAGTTACCCTTTTCAAGATCCGACTGGAGGTTAACCATTAGAGTTGACTTAGGTGAAATGAATCGCACTAATCCCTTTCTCTTGACAAAATTTTCGATTTTCTAACGATTCTCTGGAGATAACTGGCCATTGAAAAGTTAGTAATATTAGTTTTGTATAGAATTGCTTAGGACTCAAGCTTTTTTCTTGGCTCAAGCTCAACAAGTATATTCATTTATGCAACTAGATACTAGATTTCATATTTTTTATGGCTTGTTGCCTTTGAAGAAATCAGGACTTATGCAAAGACACTAATTGCAGTTTTGTAGTGTGATTATCTTTGAAATGACTAAAAACACACCATATTCTATACCAGTTTTTGCACTCAACTTTTAGTAACAGAAAATACGATGGAGACTTGACTATCAGTCATTTTATTGCCATAGATATAGTCATTCCCCTTTAGCATAAAATGAATATTTTGCCAATTTGTTAATTGATATAGTCGTTTCACACTAGAATTGAGACAAGTGTTTCTTGCTATGAAAGTATTTCAGGGGAAATATGTCTCATTCTTATTTAAAAAAAACTATAACATGCCCTAGCAAATGAAATTATTACATACTCTTCTTCTCCTACATTTTGAAGTGCGCAATGTGGAATATAATGTAGAAAAGCAAAAACAAGTATTAACTTACTAAATTATCATGTTTTTTTCTTACTCACTATCTTCTGAAGTATTATTGACAGAAGTAGAAATATCTGCTTTTTCTAAGGTGCGTTGTTCCCGTTTTTTCCTCATTGCTTTGAGGGTATCTTCCATAGCACTACGAGCTTGAGCTACTCTTTCTAAGTTATTAAGATACAAATCTATATCCTTCAATAACTTATCTTCTAACAGGTGTAAAGCTTGGCAAACTTTTTTAAGCGCTTCTGTACGCTTCTCTTGTTCATTGATTAATTCTGTGTCTACTATTTCTAGTAAAGTAAATAAACCTATAGCAAATAGGCGACTATACCTAAATTTTGAATTCTCAGAAATAGCTCTTAAATCATCTTGCAAATGTTGAGTATTGTCTATATTTTTTGATAAACAAATCCACAAAAGCATATCAGATGCTGACATTCCCCGAGCTAAATCTTCTAACCCTTTAGCATCGCTACGGTATTTGTTTGGATCTTCCTCTTGCCCTTGAATCAAAGCATTAAAAATCGAAGTTTTGTCCTGCTCTGGAGAATACCCCTCCATGAGACGGTCAAAAGCGGTAACTACACCCAAAGCATAAAATGGGTTATAGCTATAATTAGCATTAACGGAAATCAGGTGCATTTCCACTAATAACTCTTCAATTACCCGATTATATATTGAATTAATGGGACGGGTATGAAAGTTATAAAAGACTTTCTTAGTATCTGAAACAGTACGAGTATTATTCACCTGGTGTTTTAGTTCTATAATCCCATCTCTGAATATTAATTTCCTATCTACTATATAACCTTTGAAGCTTATAGTAGTAGTCGGAAAAATAGAGTGGGTTTGACAATTTGATACCCTCTCGGGCCTGTCAGGATTAGTGAAGCTCCTCATGGGAGGTAGCTCCTCAGAAGGAGGCAAAAATAGACACTCTTGCTTAACCGTAGCTCTTCAAAGAGTTGATGTTTGATAGTGCTGTTTGCTTAAAAGCTATTGTCATACTTCCCTCCACATCAGTGCAACTTAAAGAGACTTCTTAAGAGTATAGAAATGAATCAAAAATTGTAGCTTTGGTTGAGAATAAATTTTTAAATTGTCTAAAAACGTTCACCACCTTATAGTTGGTAGCCGTTCAAACCAAGACTTGAAATTCTTAATTTCAAGCTCAATGCAATAAGATAACTGTTTCACCAAAGTACAAGTCCATGCTACTGGAGTTGAATTGATTTCCATAAAGATATTTCATGGATAAACCATAGATAGAAATGATACCTCCTTATAAATTATTACTTTAACTATCAAGGTATTATTTCTAGCATTAAGGACTCGTGTAAAAATAACCCAAACAGTTTTTCTTATGGAAGTTAAATTTCACAATTCATCTAAAATAAAACTTGTACAACTTATTTTCAGATAATTCCTAAATTGATTGGTTCTGGCTCATAATTTTTAAGCTCTGTTCCCTTCGCGGACATCATCAGAATTAAGAGCTTCATCTTCTGTCTCAAAAATCTCAAACACAGAATCCATCATGGTTACCTCAAATACAAGTTTTGCTTCTGGATGAACGTTGCAAATACGGAAGCTACCTTTACCTTTATCAGCATCTCGCATCCCTGCTACCAGGGATGTCAATCCAGAACTATCAATAAAGTTAACCTTGCCTAAATTGACCACTACATGAGGACTTAGTTTTGAGATACATTCTTGCAACTTGAGGCGAAACTGCCAAGCTGTTGTTATATCCAAGCGTCCATTAGGTGATAAGACGATTACTGTTTTGTCGCCGTCCTTTGTGTGGGTTTTTTGCTCAATCTGAATCACTGACCCTTCCCTCAGGATGATATTACTTGTGGTGGTTGCCCATCTAAATGTAGTTTAACTCAGAACAACTAATGATTTGGTTTCCAGTCAGCCCAGTCATGAGGTTTTAAGAATACTTCATATAGTTCAGCTTCTGGTGTGTTGGGTTCTGGGTTATAGCCATACTCCCAACGAACTAAAGGTGGTAAAGACATCAAGATTGATTCTGTACGACCATTGGTTTGCAAACCAAAAATTGTACCCCTATCATATACTAAATTAAATTCAACATAACGGCCACGTCGGTAAAGCTGAAAGTTACGTTCCCGATCGCTATATTTCATAGATTGCCGTCTCTCTACTATTACTTTGTATGCTGGTAAGAATGACATACCACAATTTTGTACAAATGTAAATAAAGATTCCCAATTACGAGATTCAGGAATTCCTAACTGCTTACTATAGGTTGCTGCTGGTCCTTGATTATCAGGCCCTTTGTATAATTCTCCTTGACCATCTTGATAATCAAAAAAGATACCCCCTACACCCCGCATTTCTTGACGATGCTTTAAGTAAAAATATTCATCACACCATCTTTTGAATATAGGATAATACTCTTTATGGCTTTTGTCACAAGCTGCCTTAATAGTTTGATGAAAGTGAGCTGCGTCTTCGGCATAGGGATAGTAAGGTGTTAAATCTATACCACCACCAAACCACCATACAGATCCTGCTTCAAAATAGCGATAGTTAAGATGCACTGTTGGTACATAAGGACTCTTAGGGTGCAGTACCATAGAGGTTCCTGTTGCATAGAAACCATGACCCGTCGCTTCTGGTCTTTGCTTCAGTATACTTTGAGGTAATTCATCCCCCCATACCTCGGAAAAATTAACTCCTCCTTGTTCAAAAACTCCACCGTCTCTAATTACACGGGACTTTCCTCCGCCACCACCTGGACGATCCCAACAGTCTTCTTTGAACTTACTAACTCCATCTAATTCCTCCAGTCCTTGGCAAATTTCATCTTGCAGAGTCTGCATAAATTCACTGACTCGTTCCTTTGTGCTACTCGTTGGTTCAGATGAAGATATTTTTTGGGATTTAGTTGAAATTACCATAACTGTAATCTACATTTAAAGTTGGCTAAAAATTAAATCTTTTCCAGGCTATTTATACTACCATGCTCCTAATAATCCAGTTACAATTTCCAGATTATCTGGGCAATTATTGGGTTCATTATACCTACAAAGAAAATAGTTAGTAAAGCCAGACTTACGGGGGCAAACCCACAAACTCTGTTTTTCCCTAGGTATCTATGATATTAAAAACAATTTATTCTAGAAACCAAGGGCGGATGTGGGTAGGTCAGCCCCAGGATATATTGGTTTTGACATCCTGCCGATCCTGCTATACACAATACAACACTGAACTCCTAGCCATTGCTGACTAGTAATGAGCTATGCTTTGATAGGAATAGTTTGAAATTTGAGAGGAATATCAAATGTCTAATATACCCGATACTAAATCAATTTTAGATGTATTACGGCCTGTAGAAGACCCTGAACTACATAAGAGTTTGGTAGAACTAAATATGATTCGTAATATTAACATTGTAGATGGGCAAGTAAAGTTTACTTTGGTTTTGACCACCCCAGCTTGCCCATTACGAGAATTTATTGTAGAAGACTGCCAAAAAGCTGTCAAGCTATTACCTGGAGTTAAAGAAGTTATTGTAGATGTTACCTCGGAGACTCCTCAACAAAAAGCTTTACCCAATCGCCAAGGTATTGGTGGGGTCAAAAATATTATTGCTATTTCAAGTGGGAAAGGTGGAGTTGGTAAAAGTACAGTAGCAGTAAATGTAGCTGTGGCATTGGCTCAAATGGGTGCTAAGGTGGGTCTAATTGATGCTGATATTTATGGCCCTAATACTCCAACTATGTTGGGTTTAGCAGATACTCAGATTATGGTACAACAAGGAGAATCTGGGGAAGTGCTAGAACCTGCTTTTAATCATGGAGTAAAGTTGGTTTCTATGGCTTTTTTAATTGACAAGGATCAACCAGTGATTTGGCGTGGCCCAATGTTGAATGGAATTATCCGACAATTTTTGTACCAAGTACAATGGGGCGAATTAGATTATTTATTGGTAGACTTGCCTCCTGGTACTGGTGATGCTCAATTAACATTAGCTCAAGCTGTTCCTATGTCTGGAGTGGTAATCGTGACGACTCCTCAGACTGTGGCATTACTTGACTCGCGCAAGGGTTTAAAAATGTTTCAGCAGTTGGGTGTTTCTGTTTTGGGGATAGTGGAAAATATGAGTTATTTTGTACCTCCAGATATGCCAGATAAAAAGTACTATATTTTTGGCTCTGGTGGTGGTGAAAGAACAGCACAAGAATTAGAAGTGCCTTTCCTTGGTGAAGTTCCCCTGGAAATGCCTGTAAGAGAGGGAGGAGATTCTGGGATACCCATTGTAGTCGGAGCTCCTGGTTCTGTATCTGCTCAAGAATTACGGGGGATAACTCAAAAAATTGCTGCTAGAGTTTCTATTGCTGCTTTAGCATAAAAAAGATTATAAATACTAGAATAATTATAATTAAAGAACTTTCGCTTTTGTAGAATTTAGCAAATATTTTGATGGGGGTAGACACAATGATTTTGCCAGGTATAGCAGTTAAAGTTAAAAATATTGGTGACACTTACTATGGTTTTCAAGGACAAGTTCAACGAGTAAGTGACGGTAAAGCTGCTGTATTATTTGAAGGTGGAAATTGGGATAAATTAGTAACATTTAGATTATCGGAATTGGAGGTAGTAGATGCAACGGCAGGTCGCAAGAAAAAATAAGGATATTTAGAGCTATGAAGTCAAGATTTAGGAATTGTTTCCAAATTTTGGGAATATATAGTCATTTCAAAAAGAGATGGAAAGCTTTTTCTGCTGAAACTCATTTATAGCAATAAATGCTTGTCTCAATCTAAATTAAAATGACTATAAATATTACTTGCACTTAATTAATGACTAATAAATAAAGTTTTAAGCTTTCCCTTTCCAGGGGGTAAAAAATAAAATTCCTAATTTCCAGTATCCTACTTAATTAGACGGGGTAAACTCATCTCATTTGCAGATTCCTAAATATAGTGTTTTTAAAATTAAATAAACACTTTATAAGGGTAATAAAGCCTAGTTTATTGATAAATATAGCAATCCTATTCTATTCGTGGTAAAAATCCCACTGCTTTTTAGGGAACAGGGAACAGGGAATAGAGAATAGATAAGAGTTTCAAAAGTTTTATTTACTTTTTGATTTGTCCCAACCTATGGGCGGACTGCTATATTCCCGGTTTATTGACAAGATGCATTGGCCATGTTAACTAGATGGTAAGTTGTTGTGCATTGCAACTTTAAATCTTGTTAGCTAAAACCTTTACTAAATGGAAGGTGTCCCTCAAAACTCTATTTGAATAGCTTATTAACTACTAATAAGCTAAGACCCATTTAAAATGGGTCTTACCAAGTCGGAATTTAGAATTCAGAAGGTAGAATTAATAAGGGTGATATTCTTACATGGCACACAACAAATATGCGGTTTAAATGCACAACAGCTTAATTAATAACTAATAATAGTTATGCGTCTTCCTTTACCTCAATTTGCTAATGTAAATCACGGAAATAATTACATAGCTGAAGTTATAGAAACAGCTACTACAGAATTTTTAGCTCAATGCTTAGAACCAGAGGAGTTAGATTTTCCTATGATGCCTGCCTTTGGTACTTGGGTAAAGTCTAAAGATGAACAATCGGGAAATATAATTTATGGGATAGTTTATTATGCTACTACTTTGCCTATTGATTCAGTACATAGAGCTAGGGCTTTGGGAATGTCTCTACCTGAGTTACGGGAGCAACAACCACAAATTTTCGCTATGTTAAAGACAGAATTCCGAGCAGCAATAGTGGGTTTTTCCTCTAAAGAAAATTTGAATGGTTCTCAAGCAGGAAATAGTACAATTTATCAGTATATTCCCCCTCGTCCACCTCAAATTCATCAGGCAGTTTATTTATGTGAATCAGAGGAAATAATTAGGTTTAGTGAAAAGTTGGATTTCTTGCGGACATTATTACTGTTAAGTAATGCTCCTGTTGATGCTTTAGTTGCAGCTACTATTAGGGAAGTTTATCAGCTCAGAAAAGCGGATCGTGATTGGTTAGTTCAAGCAGGTAGAAATATGAGTGTTTTGCTTAGAGATGATTATGACCGCTTAAAAATAATTTTAGGGCAAATACACCCTTAATTAATGGATAATTGATAGTAATATTGAATAGGTTGTATTATTCCATACAACTCATGTTGAATCCTTTTTCGTGATATTAAATAATATTTAATTTGTTTTGTTTATACTTAGTATGGCTTACCCATCACGTTTGAAAGGATTGGCGTAACCTATCGATAAGCAGTTAGTAAAACATACAAACTTATGGATAAATAAAAAGTTTTCAAGCCAATATAAACTACTCACATAAAACAATTATCTATACTAAAAAATTATGAACATAAATTATATTAAACAAGGTAGAAAACTTGAGAATGAGGGCAGGTTGGAAGAAGAGATCGCCTGTTTTCAAAAAACCATAGAAATTAAATCTCAATTTAGCTGGTATTACTTTCACCAGGGTGAAGCTCTCATCAAATAAAAACAAAGTTAATGGAGCCATCAAAGCTTATAGCAAGGCTGTTAAAGTTAATCCTACTTCTACTTTATTTCAGAAAACATTAAAGGATTTAGAAATGTATCAAAAATTTCCTCTCGTAGATCGGAAAAAAAATGAGAAAGTAATATTATTTAAGTCCACAGTACCTAAAGTCTCAATAGTATGCTTTAGTGGGATGCGTTTAAGAATAGGAGGTATTCTTCCATTTGAATTTTTAAGATATTTATCATCTATCTATGCAGATAAATGTGATTTAAGGTTTTATAGCAATCCTATGAGTGTTCGTGGCAAAAATCTTACTGCTTTTTAGGAGACAAGAAACAGGGAATAGAGAATAGGTAAGAGTTTCAAAAGTTTTATTTACTTTTTGATTTGTCGCAACCTATTTAGCATTGCTATATGTCGATCCAAAACAATGTTGGTATCATAAAGGAATAGAAGGTATTTCAAATAATATTGATGAAACAACAGAAGATTTGAAGGATAAAATAAATAAAAGGGATTATAAAAAAATAATATTTATGGGTGTATCAGAAGGTGGTTATGCTGCTATATTATTTGGTTCATTATGTCATGTAACAAAGGTAATAAGTTTTATACCGAGGATAAAATTAAAGGCTAAAATAGTAGATAAGAAGTATAAAAAATTAAAAAATATTATTAATAATGATACTGACTATTGATTATATGGAAGCTTAAGTGTAAAGAATAACGATGGGAATCACCACATATAAAAATGCGGAAATTTAGAAGGTTTTTCTAACACCAAAATAGTAAAAAAAAATAGTTTAGATATGAAAAAATTAAGAGATGATGGAACAATCAAAAATGAATTAGACAAAATTATTAATCAAGTATAAATTTTCCGGCGTTGATAAATAGAAAGTGGTTGATATTCATGCCTATGCCACTCTACCTTTTTTTCATAGATTTACAAATTACTAATAATGATACTGACTATTGATTATATGGAAACTTAAGTGTAAAGAATAACGATGGCAATCGCCACATATCAAAATGCGTAAATTTAGCAGGTTTTTCTAACACCAAAATAGTAAAAAAAAATAGTTTAGATATGAAAAAATTAAGAGATGATGGAACAATCAAAAATGAATTAGAAAAAATCATTAATCAAGTATAAATTTTCCGGCGTTGATAAATAGAAAGTGGTTGATATTCATGCCTATGCCACTCTACCTTTTTTTCATAGATTTACAAATTTTCAGGCGGTCTGCAAACCTCATCAGATTAGTATTCTTTTTTACTTACGGATAATCTATAGAATAGTGCCTTCAATAGCTATGCAATAAAAATTACCAATTCGTAAGAAAAAACTGTAGTGGTTTGGAAAGCTAATCTCTAGACTTTATTTTCTTTAATAGGACTTACACATATCTCTCTGGTGACAATAAATATCCCTGGCTTCCAGAAGGAGAAATCAACTCACCCAGGATATCTACCATGAGGGGAGATTCAGAAATAGAATAGGAAAAAAGGTAAAAAAATACACCCATATTCACCATCTCCTGATTTCTCCATCACCCTATCTTCCTACCTAATTTTATAGTTCTGGTTAGGGGTTTTGTATGCTACACTGGAAGAGTTGTCTAAAATCGCACATTTAGGTAATCGGGTGTTCTACAGATTTTTAATCCCTGGGAATACACCTGGATGGAGGATTAACCCGAATAGGAGATAAAATAATGCCAGTTGTTAGTTTGGCTCAATTGCTAGAGTCAGGAGTTCACTTTGGGCATCAGACCCGTCGTTGGAACCCAAGAATGTCCCAATATATTTTTACAGAGCGTAATGGGGTTCATATCATTGACCTTGTTCAAACAGCTCAATTGATGGATGAGGCTTACATTTATATTAGAACGGCCTCAGAACAAGGAAAAAAATTCTTATTTGTTGGTACCAAGCGTCAAGCTGCTGGTATTATCGCTCAAGAAGCTACTAGATGTGGAGGTTATTATATTAACCAACGCTGGTTAGGTGGAATGTTAACTAATTGGACTACTATTAAGACTCGTGTGGAAAGATTGAAAGATCTGGAGCGTCGTGAGGAAAGTGGGGCACTAGATTTGTTGCCAAAAAAAGAAGCTTCGGTTCTTCGTCGTGAAATGGCTAAACTACAAAAATATCTGGGTGGGATTAAAAATATGCGTCGCCTCCCAGATGGGGTCATTATGGTGGATCAGCGACGAGAGTACAATGCAGTTCAGGAATGTCAGAAATTGAATATTCCCATCGTTTCTTTATTAGATACTAATTGTGACCCTACTCAAGTAGATATTCCAATTCCAGCAAATGATGATGCTATTCGGTCCATAAAACTTATAGTAGGTAAATTGGCTGATGCTATCTATGAAGGTCGTCATGGTCAACTAGAAGCAGAGTATGAAGATTATTATGAGGATTATGATGAATACGAAGATGATTATGAAGGCGCAGAAGGAGATTTAGACTTAGAGAGTGCCAATGAAGAGGAATCATTTGAAGATAATAATGAAGAAGAATAATCAACTCAAGCAATATTGTTGAGTATCTCTAGGTGGGTTTTTTAGGAATAAATCAAAGGGTAAATTATTTCGAAATATCCTACCTGAAGCTATAAAACTAAAGTATGATTATTCCCTAATATGAGATTGTACCAAAACTAAAATAGGGAAGGAAATGAAGATGGCAGAAATATCTGCAAAGTTGGTGAAAGGTTTGCGCGAAAAAACAGGCGCAGGTATGATGGACTGCAAAAAAGCCCTCAAAGAAACTGATGGCGATATTAATAAAGCTGTAGATTGGCTTAGACAAAAAGGTATTGCTTCTGCTGGAAAACTTGAGGGTAAAGTAGCAACAGAGGGGCTGGTTGAGAGTTATATTCATACAGGTGGCAGAATTGGTGTTTTGGTAGAAGTAAACTGCCAAACTGATTTTGTGGCCCGGAATGAAGCATTTAAAGAATTAGTCAAGAATGTTGCTATGCAAATAGCTGCTTGTCCACAGGTAGAATATGTGTCAGTTGATGATATTCCAACTGAATTTGTGGAAAGTGAAAAATCTATAGAAATGGGTAGAGAAGACCTGAGCAATAAACCTGAAAATATTAGGGAAAAGATAGTTAAAGGTCGAATAGAAAAGCGGTTAAAAGAATTAACTTTGATGGATCAGCCTTATATCCGGGACCAAAATAAAACACTAGAAGAGTTTGTTAGGGAAACTAGCGCTCAGTTAGGTGAGAAAGTACAAGTACGTCGTTTTATTAGGTTTGTTTTGGGAGAAGGTATTGAGAAACAAGAAAGTAATTTTGTTGAAGAAGTAGCAGCACAAACTGGAAATAAATAATTGATTCAATAAATTCAATAAAAACGATTAAGAATTAAAAAGAGACAATTATGTTGATTTTTAATTTTTAATTTTTGATATATAAATATAATTTGGGTATTGTGGGAGAAATTAGAGCAATAGAACAGGATTTGCAAAAAATTGAGCAGGCGATCGCTGATACTGCCAAGGAACTTTATGGTGCATATCAAAGGTATTTACAAGTTTTGGGAAAAGGGATAGGCCAACAGTTAGTTTTTGCAAGTTATCATATATGTACTCAGGGATTTCCAGAAGCGTTTCTGAAGTTATCATTTTCTCAGCGACAAAAAATTCAGCAAGAGATACGAGACAAATCTAAACTGGCAGTTCAAGAATTACAAGAATTATTGAACCAATATCCAGAGTCTCAAGACAAGTCGGATGATACTTCAGCAGCAAAATTAATGGTGAGTATTCTGAATGAAGAAGAGAACAAAAAACAAGAAGTAGTACCAGAGATAAAAGACCAAAAGAAAGATATAGAATTTGATTCTTCTGAGTTATTTATGACTGAAATATCGTCAAAAACTACAACTGATTCTCAGGATAAAGAAGTAGGAAATAAAGACCAAGAGAACATCAATGAAACTGAAGCAAAAAAAAAGAAAACTTCCACAGAAAATATTATTGATAAATTGCATAGTATTGACATATTAATACATTGGCAAGAAAATATAGAAAAGCAAATACCTGAAATTCTCAGAAAACTTTCTGATCAGACAAATTGTATACTTCATGAAGGAGAAATACTGGCGAAAAAAATACCACAAAAAGTTTTAGAAGCTGCGACAAAAATGGAATCAGAGAATACTCCTGTAGGTGGGCGACCTAATCTATTAAGTTTGTTGGTTGAAGCAGAAGATGCAGAAGAAGATGATGATGCTAAAGTGACTCGAATTATAGCAATAAATCTACGGTTATCTGAAATAGAATTTACTGACATTAATGTTGCAGCTTGGCGCAATAAAATTCGTAGTCTTAATGGAAAGCTTAGTCAACTGCAACGAGAATATCGTAAAAAACAACGAGAGGTAGCTGTAATGGAAGCTGAGTCGGCATGGCGGTCTAGTTGGTATGAAGATTAAAGAAGGAAATAGGGAGTAGGGAGTGGGAAAAAAATTAGTTCCCACTTGACAGTAAGATAGATCAAATAATTAATTAATTCCAAATCAAAAAGATAAAATTTTTTTTTATTTTTTCATCAGTCTTATAGCAATTTTTATGATTCAGAAATAGAGATATTTTGGCTTAGGAATAAGAATTAAATAAAGTCCATAATTTTTTTTAAAAGAACTTAGATGATAGGAAGTTTAGGCGACTTAGCTGGTATAGAGAATAAAGTCGTCATTCCTGAAAGGCAACTTATTCCCTGATGCTGAGGGCAGAATCTTTATAGTTAT
>JAKQYE010000139.1:12557-16890 GCA_023356605.1 Trichodesmium sp. MAG_R02
CGATAATTAGTAGGCCACAAAGAGCAAAACATTGCATGTAAAACTCTTGTAGAGTTATCATTTTTTTAATGTATAGTCATTTCAAATAAGAATGGAAAACTTTTTCTGCTGAAACTTAGTTATAGCATGAAATACTTGTCTCAATCTAAATTAAAATAACTATAAATAAAGTATACAAAGCCAGTTTGTATTATATGCCTTACCATACTGATATCCGTAACCCCATTTTCCCTGTTCCCTACTCCTCTAGCAAGTAAAATATATTTTATAGATGCAGAAAGTATTACATAAATAATGTCTTAAATAAAATGCCATGAATAATGAAAAAGAAACTATAGACTGGGAAAGACTAAAGAAAGCTTTATTGGTGGAAGCAGGACGCGGGCTTCAAAATATCCAAGGCAAACAATATATATTTAATGACTTTTTAAGTATTAGTTTAAGTAAACCACCAGTAACATTAAAAGCTCATCAAAATAAATTTCAGGAATTTTCTAAAAAATTTGCCTCCTATCCAGAAATGACTAGAGAAGAACGGCAAGATTTACTAGAAAAGACTCATAATTTCTTAAATAAAATGCAGTCTTTATGTGTTATGGGAAAAGAGGAAAGTAGACTAGAAATAAATTCATTGGAAATGACTGCCAAAAGACAGAAAAATAATTCTATTTTTTCACAAAAAAACACCAATAACCTAAAACTAGAACAGATACTTAAAGATGTAGAAGGCATCGGAATTAAAAATAGCGAACGCCTAGAGACCTTAGGATTACATACTGTTAGAGAATTACTTTATTACTACCCAAGAGACCATATAGATTATGCTCGGCAAGTAAATATTCGTGACTTAGAACCGGGGGAGACTGTTACTATCATCGGCAAAATTAAAAGGTTTAACTGTTTTTCTAGTCCTAAAAACAAGAAATTAACTATTCTAGAAATTACTCTAGTAGATGCCACAGGTCAAATAAAAATCAGTCGCTTTTTTGCCGGTTCTAGGTTCAGTAATAAAGGTTGGCAAATGCTGCAAAAAAAAATCTATCCAGTTGGTGCAATAGTAGCTGTCTCGGGTTTAGTAAAACAAAACCAATATGGGAAAAATTTGGATAACCCAGAAATAGAAGTTTTGGATAGTGAAGGTTGCCAAATTGAATCTATGAAAATTGGTCGGTTAGTACCAGTTTATCCTTTGACAGAAGGAGTGGGAGCAGATGTTGTGAGACTGGCAATATTGAAAGTTTTACCAACAGCAGAACAGTTATCAGAAACATTACCAGAAAATTTTCTGAATCAATATCAATTAATAGATTTAAAAAACGCTATTAGAAATATTCATTTTCCGATAGATAAAGATTGTTTAGCAGCAGCTCGTCGTCGCTTAGTTTTTGATGAATTTTTCTACCTACAATTAGGATTATTAAAACGTCGGCAACTCCAAAAAAAAACAGAGACAGGAATAGCTTTACCTGTCACAGGAAAACTTATTGAACAATTTTATACATTACTGCCATTTCAATTAACTAATGCTCAAAAAAGAGTAGTTAATGAAATTCTTAGAGACCTACAAAAACCTGAACCAATGAAAAGATTAGTACAAGGAGATGTGGGAGCTGGAAAAACAGTAGTAGCAGTAGTTGCTATATTAGCAGCAATTCAGGTTGGTTATCAAGCTGCTTTAATGGCACCAACAGAAGTATTAGCGGAACAACATTATCACAAATTAGTTACTTGGTTTAATCTCTTACATTTGCCAGTTGAATTATTAACAGGTTCGACAAAAATAGCAAAACGCCGAGAAATTTACTCTCAACTTGAGACTGGAGAATTACCGATATTAGTTGGTACTCATGCCTTAATTCAAGATACGGTAAACTTTCATAAATTAGGGTTAGTAGTAATAGATGAACAACACAGATTTGGGGTTCAACAAAGGGCAAAATTACAACAAAAAGGGGAATCTCCCCATTTTTTGGCAATGACAGCTACCCCTATTCCTAGAACTTTAGCTTTGACATTACATGGAGATTTAGATGTTAGTCAAATAGATGAACTACCACCGGGAAGACAACCAATTCAAACAACAAATTTGACTGGTAGACAACGTAAAAAGGCTTATGATTTAATCCGCAGAGAAATAGTTCAAGGTAGACAAGTTTATGTGGTTTTACCCTTAGTTGAAGAGTCGGAAAAATTGGATGTCAAGTCTGCAATAGAAGAACATCAAAAATTAGCTGAAAAAGTTTTTCCCGAGTTTCAGATAGGTTTGTTGCATGGCAGAATGAGTGGTGCAGAAAAAGACCAAGCTATTAGTACATTTCGGGATAATCAAACTCAGATTTTAGTATCTACTACTGTGGTGGAAGTGGGAGTAGATGTACCTAATGCTACAGTAATGCTAATTGAAAATGCAGAAAGGTTTGGTTTGTCTCAGTTACATCAGTTGCGGGGACGAGTGGGTCGTGGTGCCCATCGCTCCTATTGTTTGTTGATGAGGGGTGCGGGTTCGACGGATGCTACGGAACGGTTGAAGGTTTTGGAGCAGTCTCAGGATGGATTTTTTATTGCGGAAATGGATATGCGTTTGAGGGGTCCAGGTCAGGTATTGGGAACTAAGCAGTCTGGGTTGCCGGATTTTGCTTTGGCCAGTTTGGTTGAGGATCAGGAGGTTTTGGAGTTGGCGCGGGGTGCTGCTTTACAGGTAATGGAGGAGGATGAAAGTTTGAATAGTTGGCCTGTTTTAAGAAGGGAGTTGGAATGGCGGTATCAGAAGATGATGGGGGGGTCAATTTTGAATTAGGGTGGGGTATATTGAAATATTTTTCCGTCTTTCAGAACAGCTTAGAGCTAGACTTCCTAATCTTCCTGGGTTGTTACTCTACTAAGGAAATATCCCTGGGCTGAACTCGTCAATATCCTGGCTCATGCGTTGCAAAGGTTTTATGAATTACGGCAAGTAATATTAGAACCGACATTCCGCAGATCTTCATATATCTTTATGTATATTTACATTTTCAAAAATACTTATACGAAGAATATTCGTTCTAGAACTCAATATCAATAAAATTTATCAATAACTAATTTTTTATGAGAAAATTGTTTACGATTCTTTATAGTCGTGAAAATTGAGGTTTATAGCAATAAGGTTTTCAGGGGTAGCATTTGGGGCGATAGATAAATAAAACTTATCAATTTAATGTTAAGAAGTGCGGAATGTGGGTTAGAAGATTCAAGTTGCTTTTTTAGTTAACCACCCTTATGAGCTCTTATTTTACCTTAAGATGTATAGTTATTTTAAATAAGAATGAAACACTACTTGCAAAATAATTACGAATGATTTCCAAATCGAGATGTGTTGATAGGTGAATACATTCTAGCTTTTTTTAATGCACTAAAATCATGTTCTATATCATTTAAATCAGGAGAGTATTTTGGCGAAAATAGTAGTTGATGACCCCCTGGTTCTACTAATTCTCTAATAACATTTTTTATATGAATTAGTGAATTATCCATGCAGCAGTACACTGGGAATTTTTAATGATGGTAATAAATGTTGATTTAACCATTGTTCAAATCCCAGGGCATTTAGGCTGACTTTAAATATAATTGGTACTATTAAATCTTTTTCCTTTTTTCTTCTCCCAGCTACTAAATTTTCTCTTTTACCTCGTTTTCCTTCTGGCTCACCATAAACTTTTTTCCCTTTTTTTGACCAGGCATAAATACAGTCTTGATTATCTTCAAATCCCGATTTATAAATAAATACAAGGCTTTTAATTCCGGATTTTTTGAGGAAATTTTGTAGTCTCTGATAATATTTTATTCTTTCTTATCTATTTCTTTCTCTATAACGAAGTTGTTTTTTTTCTAGTAATTTTCATTTTTTTCAAAGCATAAAATATAGCTGTATCATTAACTCCAATTTTTTTAGCTCTGTCTGCTAATGATCGATTATGGATTTTGTTTTACATCTTTTTCTAATTTTCTTTGACGACGTTTTACCTTAGTTGCTGACAATTTTGGGCGAGATAACCATCTATATATCGAAGCTCTTCCCATCCCAAATGTATGAGCTGCTTTGGTAATCGTACCACAATTTTCTACAAAATTTATTACTTTTTGTCTTATAGTTTTTTTTAAATAAGAATGAAACATTATTTAGCACAATAATTACGAAAATTTTATCAAGAGATGTATTGATAGGTGAATACATTATAGCTCTTTTTAATGCACTAAAATCATGTTCTATGTCATTTAAATCAGGAGAGTATTTTGGCAAAAATAGTAATTGGTGACCCCCTGCTTCTACTAATTCTCTAATAACGTTTTTTCGTGT
>JAKQYE010000014.1 GCA_023356605.1 Trichodesmium sp. MAG_R02
CCGGTAATGGTTTACTCAAAAGTGTATTAATAACAATTAAAAAAAGACTAACCCATCAACTACTGATAGATTATTATAAATGGGCTAATGATGAAATCCAGGTATTAATCAATCGTGAAAATAGTCCTGTTTTATCTACTAGTAGCCAAGGATTATGATTCATAAGTATTGTTAAAAAAAATTATCCCAATTATAAATCACTTGATGCTGTTGAAGTGAAATTAAATTTGTTAGAATATGATGATGCTTGCTGTAGATTTGGGAATTCAATAATTGGGGGACTGTAACATCAAATAAAAAAGGTTTTCAACCCTTAATTATTAACGGCAGACCAGTCAAATAAATCAATCAATTCTATAATAAGAAAAAGGGTAAACTATAATCAGAATTCAAGGATGCTAAAAGTAGTAATCGAATCAAAAGATTATCGACAAAAATAAATTTAAAGATTGATGATTATTTACATAAGACTAGCAGATATATTATTAATCGTCTGATAGAGAACCAGATAGGAATTTTAGTAATAGGAAATAACCCTAATTGGAAATAAGGTATAAATCTAGGAAAAAAAACAATCAAAGTTTTGTTCAAATTCCTTTTTTTAAGTTAATTGAACAACTAAAATACAAAGCCAAATTAGTAGGAATCAAAGTAATAATTAATGAAGAGAGTTATACTTCAATTGCTAGTTTTTTAGACTTGGACGATTTACCAGTTTATCAAAAAGGCGTCAAATATAGATTTAGTGGTAAATAGATTTAGTGGTAAACGAGTGATAATAAGACTTTATAAAGTTTCAAATGGTCTCAAATACAATCTGATGTCAATGGAAGTTTAAACATATTACGAAAAGCAGTCCCAAACCCTTTTAGCAAAGGTAATTAGGGTGTTGTAGTTCACCCCGTAATGGTTACCCTTAGTCAAAACTAGGTCAAGGAATATTTTTATATAGATTTAGTAATTATATCTTAATGTTTGTATTTATACTTATGACCTCTGGTGCAACATTTAACCTCTTCAAAGCTATCTACATAGACTAAAACTCAAGCAGGACCGCCAGTTGAATTGATGGCAAATAAGCTGCAAAGTCTTGTTATTAAACAACAGGATCCATAGTTTTAAGAGTTTGGAGGCTTACTTTCTAGGACGAGACTTACAACCAAAATTCTCAGTAATTTCGGGCTTTTGTAATGGCTAAATTGGAGCTATTTGTTCTAACAATGATTAAGCCAAGAAACCTTTAGATAGATGATTAGCTAAAAGCTTGTTGTCACTAAACTCCTCACTTTCTGATAGACCAGCGTCCAGAGGATAAATAAAAAAAATCTCAGCTTTTGGACTTAGGCAACTTTGAGAGAATATCAAGTTAAAGTATCCTTAAGAACAGTTCTAGCTGCAAGATGATTGCGAGTAGAGGTAAGAATTTCTACTTCTCTTTCTAGTCTAGCAGCAGTATTTTGCATCTCCAAAAGAGCTTGCTGTTCTGTGGCCACGCCATAAAGATTACTAGCTACCCAATAGGATAATTCTTTTGGTAGAGTAGGAATGTCTTCCGGCAGCTCTATTTTATGGCCCATTAGCTTTCCAGAAAGACGAACTACATCTTTGAGTAAGATATCAACTTGATATGCTAACTCTCCAAGCTCCTTTTCTGATGGAACATCTTCTATCAATTCAACTAAACCAACTAAATAAGGTTTTTCTCTAACTGTATCTAAAACTCTAAATCTTTTCTCACCTATAGTTAAAATCTTCATCCGATCATCAGGTAAACGCTGACAATCCTCAATTCTAGCGCAACATCCAGTGGCCACAACCTTATCCTGAGTAGAATCCCACATCAGAACTCCAAATCTATTATCACTCTCTAGAATTGTATTCATCATAATTCTATAGCGAAATTCAAAGATATGTAGTGGTAGAGGTCTACCCGGAAATAATACTACTCCGGGTAAAGGAAATAGGGGAAGTTCTCGAACAGCTACAGAATAGGATGCCATTTTCCAGTATTAATAGAGTGTTGTTATCTATAGTTACTAATTTTGTAGACAAATCTACTTAAGCTTTGTAAGGCTTGAACCTCACAGGGCTAACTACAAGCCTCTCTACCAGCTCTCCATCAGAGACAGAGTTACCAGCTACTTTTATGAAATAATTTACGCCACGCCCTAACAGTCTATTTGCAGCACATCAGTGGCCATATAGATATAACACTACTAGCCATATAGATATGATAATACATCCTGTTTTGGCGCTATTGCATTAAAGTTTCATATGTAGATTATTACAGATTTGGGGATATTTGTCATATTTGTTGATGTTCAATTAAAATTTTCTTGATAGTTCTTATAGTTTAGTGGATTTTTCTACACTTGGATATACAGATACTTAATAATTTCGATAATTTTGAGAGTTTTGATAGTTTTGAGATGAAAATTTAGGATAATCACAGTTTTGGTTAGCAGCTTAGTTTGACCATTAGGTTGATTAAAAAGCCTTAGCGTGCTACTAAACTTACCATTACTTAGATAGGCTAATTATATAAGCTTTGGAGTTAGCGACCGTGTCTGATGCACATAACCGACATTCCGCATATCTTCATATATCTTTATGTATATTTACATTTTCAAAGATACTTATAGGAAGAATATTCGTTCTAGAACTCAATATCAATAAAATTTATCAATAACTGATTTTTTATGAGAAAATTATTTACGATTCTTTATAGTCGTGAAAATTGAGGTTTATAGCAATAAGGTTTTCAGGGGTAGCATTTGGGGCGACAGATAAATAAAACTTATCAATTTAATCTTAAGAAGTGCGGAATGTGGGATATAACACTGAGCGCACTCTATAACTTATCTATGACCCAGCCTTAAAATCTCGAGAAAGCTAAAACTACCTATTCACATAGTATTCCCTGGCACAATACACCTATATATATGTAATTTTCAATAAGTATAGTGAATTTTTATTCAACTCTCAAGTTTTCTTAATCAAGGGAGCAAATATCAATTTATAGCAGTTTTGGAGTTTATCTGGTAGAAAGTCTTAGGAGTTTAGGGAATAGGGAATAGGTGAGAGAGCTTGGTATCGAACTACACCTCAATATTCCCAAAATTACTGTAATACTAGCAATCGTAACGTCACATTCTATACCTCACATCCTCAAAAGTACTGTAATACCAGCAATCGCCATCTCACAGTTAACCTGACTCTAATATCTCAAAGAATGCAGACTAGCAAATAACTTCATGCAATGGACAATTTTGAGGAATTGTCAACTCTTCCCTCCTCATAGTTGAGTTTATCTATAGCTTCACCTCAATATCTACACCTGCGGGCAAATCAAGTTTCATCAAAGCATCAATTGTCTTTGAGGAAGGTTGATAGATATCTATAATTCTACGATGTGTCCTTGTTTCAAAATGTTCTCGGGAATCTTTATCAACGTGGGGCGATCGCAACAGACAGTAAATGCGTCGTTTTGTGGGCAAAGGTATGGGCCCAATTGCCGTTGCTCCCGTTCTATTTGCCGTATCTACAATTTTCTCACAAGAAGTATCTAGTAAACGGCGGTCAAATGCCTTCAAACGAATACGAATTTTTTGCTGTTGAATTGTTGCCATGTATCTTCAATTTTCTAGGTTCAGATTTATCAATTTTCAATTATCAATTGCTAGCTTTATTAACTAGCAAGGGACTATAACATTGTCAGAAGTTTGTTTTGTAACGGGTATGAGTAAGCAACCCTCTAAAAACATTTCCCCTTAAAAGCCAGAGTTTTAGGCTTTCACCAATAAGCAGCAGAGAAGCAAACATCAATAACTTATGTATGTGCTTTTCTACTACTTAATCTCTCAGGAAGTTGTCCTACTCTATAATCTTAGAAACAACACCAGCACCAATAGTTCTCCCACCTTCACGAATGGCAAAACGCATACCTTGCTCAATGGCCACTGGGTTGATGAGTTTAACTGTCATTTTAATCCGGTCACCTGGCATCACCATTTCCGCTACATTACCATCATCAGCAGTAAAAGACTCAATAGAACCAGTCACATCTGTTGTCCGGATGTAGAATTGAGGGCGATAATTTTTGAAAAAAGGTGTATGACGGCCCCCTTCTTCCTTCTTCAGAACATATACTTCTGATTCAAATTTACTGTGGGGAGTGATAGAACCAGATTTTGATAATACCATACCACGTTGAATCTCATCTTTCTGCATACCACGCAGTAGTAATCCCACGTTATCTCCAGCCTGTCCTTCCTCCAGAATTTTCTGGAACATTTCCACACCTGTAACAGTGCTACTACGAGTGTCTTTAATTCCAACCAATTCTACAGTTTCTCCTACCTTTACCTTACCACGTTCAATCCGTCCTGTAGCCACAGTACCGCGGCCAGTAATAGAAAATACGTCTTCTACTGCCATTAGGAATGGCTTATCAATATCACGTTCTGGTTTGGGAATATATCCATCAACTTCATCCATCAGAGCGAGGATTTTATCTACCCAACTATCCTCGCCCTTTCCCATACCTGGATTAGTGGTCAATGCTTCTATTGCTTTTAATGCCGAACCAGCAACAATAGGAATACTGTCTCCATCAAAATCATAATCACTTAATAGTTCTCGAATTTCCAGTTCCACCAGTTCCAAAAGTTCCTCATCATCCACCATATCTTGCTTGTTAAGGAAAACAACTATATTAGGAACCCCCACCTGTTTTGCTAACAGAATATGCTCACGAGTTTGGGGCATTGGGCCATCTGCTGCAGAAACTACTAGAATTGCACCGTCCATTTGAGCTGCACCTGTAATCATATTTTTCACATAGTCAGCATGTCCGGGACAATCAACGTGAGCATAGTGACGCTCCTCTGTTTCATACTCTACATGAGCAGTATTAATTGTGATACCCCGTGCTTTCTCTTCTGGAGCAGCATCAATATCAGCATAATTCTTCGCCTTAGCCTTTCCTTGTGCTGCTAGACTCATTGTAATTGCAGCAGTTAAGGTTGTCTTACCGTGGTCTACATGGCCAATAGTTCCAATATTGACGTGAGGTTTATTTCTTTCAAATTTTGCCCGTGCCATTAATTACTTGTTCCTTTTTTTTCCTTTGTTAATTCCATTTCCCCTAAATTAGGAAATGGATGCACTGATTAATAATAAGATAAACTCTGAAAAATGTGCCTATCCCTTTACCTAATCTCTGTTAGCTTTTATTTTAAACAATTGCCTACTTTTTTCATGCAATTAAACAATTGCTTACTTTTTTCAGTAAATTGCAAGTTTTCATTTAGTTATCAGTTGTTTAATTTTTACATTATCCAACCCAGAGCTAGAATTTTAACCGAAAAAACACAAAATTTTCCAAACTACTAAGCATATCCTCTAATTTTAGCAATGATAGTCTCAGCAACATTATGAGGCACTTCCTCGTAATTACTAAATTCCATCGAAAACATACCACGACCTTGAGTTTTTGACCTCATATCAGTAGCATAGCCAAACATTTCTGCTAGAGGAACTTTTGCCATTACTTTTGCCACACCTGTTTCTACTCCTTGACCCTCTATTTGTCCTCTTCTAGAGTTTAAGTCTCCAATAATATTACCAATAAAATCTTCAGGTACTTCTACTTCTACTTTCATCATAGGCTCTAATAATACAGGTGAAGCCTTAACAACACCTTCCTTTATTGCCATAGAACCAGCAATTTTAAAAGCCATTTCTGAAGAATCCACATCATGGTAAGATCCATCTACCAGAGTAGCCTTAACATCTATTAATGGATAACCAGCCAAAACACCTGCTTCGCAAGCTTCTTTCATTCCTTGCTCTGCTGGATTAATAAACTCTTTAGGTACTGTCCCTCCAACAATTTTAGAGACAAACTCAAAGCCACTACCTGGGTCTCCTGGTTCCAGCTCTATGACCACATGACCATACTGACCTTTACCACCACTTTGACGAATAAATTTACCCTCTGCCTGAATCTGTTGACGAATAGTTTCTCGGTATGCTACCTGTGGTTTACCTACATTAGCTTCTACCTTATATTCCCGCAGCATCCTATCTATTAATATTTCTAGGTGCAGTTCGCCCATACCAGCAATAACAGTCTGATTAGTTTCTGGATCGACACTCACCCGGAATGTAGGATCTTCATCAGAAAGAGCCTGAAGAGCTTGAGACAATTTTTCCATATCTTGCTTTGTTTTCGGTTCCACAGCCACAGATATAACTGGCTCAGGAATATAAAGAGACTCTAGGATTATTGGATGGTCCTTATCACAAACTGTATCTCCTGTCAAGGTATCCTTCAAGCCCACAACTGCTCCCAAATCTCCTGCCCGCAGTTCATCAACCTCTATTCTGTCATCAGCTTTCAGAACAATTAGACGAGAAATTCTTTCTTTCTTACCTTTAGTAGAATTTAAAATATAACTACCTTTGGCCAGGACTCCAGAATATACTCGGAGGAAAGTGAGACGGCCATAAGGATCTGACATGATTTTGAATGCCAGAGATGCTAAGGGCGCTTCATCATCTGCTAGCCTCACGTCCAATTCTCCATTAGGTAATGTACCTTGAATTGGTGGAACTTCTTTAGGAGCGGGCAAATAATCTACTACTGCATCTAACAAAAGCTGAACACCTTTGTTTTTGAAAGCAGAACCACATAACATAGGTACAATTGTACCTGCAATAGTAGCTTGACGCAGAGCTTTACGAATTTCCTCTACCGTTAGTTCCTCTCCTTCAAGATACTTTTCTGTCAAAGCATCATCAGTTTCTGCTACTGACTCAACTAACTTGAAATGATATTCTTGA
Source organism: Trichodesmium sp. MAG_R02 (assembly GCA_023356605.1). Taxonomy (GTDB): domain Bacteria; phylum Cyanobacteriota; class Cyanobacteriia; order Cyanobacteriales; family Microcoleaceae; genus Trichodesmium. Next base: position 6,847 of record JAKQYE010000014.1, read on the forward strand.
GCCAATTTTTGGACATCTGGTGGAATCTCTGTTTCTTGAATATCCGTTCCTTGATCATTGGTATAGATAAAAGCTTTCATTGCCACCAAATCTACAATTCCACTAAATTCATTTTCACTACCAATAGGAATTTGAATAGGAACTGCATTAGCACGGAGGCGATCGCGAATTTCCCCATATACCTTTAAGAAGTTAGCCCCTGTCCTATCCATTTTATTAACAAAGGCCAGGCGAGGGACCTGATAACGGTCTGCTTGACGCCAAACTGTTTCTGACTGAGGTTGTACTCCTCCCACAGAACAAAAAACCGCTATTATACCATCAAGAACCCTCATAGAGCGTTCTACTTCTATGGTGAAGTCTACATGGCCCGGAGTATCGATAATGTTAATTTGATGGTCCAGCCATTTGGTACTAATAGCAGCCGCAGTAATAGTAATTCCACGTTCTCGCTCTTGAGCCATCCAGTCGGTAACTGCGGTGCCATCATGAACCTCTCCCATCTTATGTACCATACCAGAATAAAATAGGATTCTCTCTGTTGTTGTTGTTTTACCTGCATCAATATGAGCTGCAATGCCAATATTTCGCACACGCTCAAGGGGCATACTTCTTCCCACAGTTACCTCCTTCCTTAATCTATAGCCACCAATTTTTATGGTTGATTAAAACCTGCACCTTCTGGACATCTGGGAAAACTCCTGCTATTATCTGACCCTAGTCTATTAGTAACGATAATGAGCAAAGGCCTTATTTGCTTCTGCCATTCTGTGAGTTTCTTCTCGCTTACGAATAGCACTTCCCGTTTCATTAGCTGCATCCATCAACTCATTAGCCAATTTTAGAGCCATTGTCTTGCCACCTCTGGCTTTAGAATATTGTACTAACCAACGCAAAGCCAGAGTAGTTCCTCGATCAGAGCGTACCTCCATCGGAACTTGGTAAGTAGCACCTCCTACACGACGAGCCTTGACCTCTACTAGAGGAGTCACATTCCGGACTGCCTTTTCAAATAGTTCTAGGGCATCAGAATCTGTCCTTTCTTCAATAGCTTTAAAGGCATCATATACAATATTCAAAGCTACAGACTTCTTTCCATGGCGCATAATCCGCCGTACGATCATGGTAACTAACCGACTATTGTATTTCGGATCTGGGGGAATGGGACGTCTTTGAATAACTCTACGACGAGACATAATATCAACTAATAAATTTTCTCTAATGGATAATCGCTTTGTCGAGGGTTCAATATATATCACCCTACTTAATTTAGCTTGAATTTTATCAAACTTGACATTTCACTAATTCAGGCTTTGGGCTTTTTCGCTCCATATTTAGAACGACCTTGCTTGCGGTCTTTTACTCCTGCGGTATCTAAAGTTCCACGAATTATATGATATCTAACTCCTGGTAAATCTTTAACCCTACCCCCTCTAATCATAACCACAGAGTGTTCCTGTAGATTATGGCCAATACCGGGAATATAAGCGGTCACTTCAAACCCTGAGGTCAGACGGACCCTCGCAACTTTGCGTAGAGCCGAGTTAGGTTTTTTTGGTGTAGTTGTGTACACCCTTGTGCATACTCCACGACGTTGAGGGCAACTTTTTAGGGCCGGGGATTTTGTTTGCTTTTCTGCATATTGACGAGCTGAACGAATCAATTGTTGAATTGTGGGCATTAGGAACAGTTTTTTCTTATTGTTTTTGTACTTTCACTACGAAATAATTTTAGGTAAGTTTACTTAATACTTTTTCACCTATACTCTCATAGTACGATCTGCAAATTTAGCCAAATCATTCTTAAGATTACATTCAGTTTTTCAACTGATATACTTTTTTCATAGAAATAAAGCTATACTATTCGCTTAACATCTTAAGTATCAATATAACTAATTGCCAAACATTGATATGATTAATTAAGGGTATATTGAATAAATCTATAAACGTATAATCCTTAGACTCTTAAGCGGTTAATTTACTGGTAAGAATCTCCTTAAAAAGGACTAAAATAATATTCAAAAATCTAGATTATCCACAGTAATCAACACTCAAACTACTGCTAGAGTTACTTTTTACTACTCCTAGCCCTAACCCATAAGATTTTTTTTTACTAACCCGAATAAAATTACAAAATTTTGGAATAACTTACCGTGGTAGATATACCTTTATCAGAAATATCTCCTTCGACCAGCGAACTTTCCCTTAATAACTGACGTCAGGCAGCTAAGGAATATTTCAATAGTTCGAGGGATAAGTTGACAAGAAAATATCAACAAGACTTTCGGATATAGGATACCTAGAATTAGCTATTGTGCAACAAGTAGCCTGGCAAAGTTAATTAAACATCTACACAAGCTAAATTCTTTGCTTTCTTGGAAGCTAAGATAATTAGGATAGTTGACATCTTCCCCGGCCTAAAGCCAGGGGGAAACAACCGAACCGTAGATCCGATGCGGGCTGACTTTTCACAGGCTGTCGCTACTTTTGCAGTAGTCTTACACTTGCCGACTCGTCCTTTTTTTTGTCTCGGATTGCCCACCCGCGACTAATATATTTTCTGTAAACTAAAAGCCATGATGTAATTATTTTAATTTAGATTGATACAAGTTTTTTTTGCTATAACTAAGTTTCAGCAGAAAAAGTTTTCCATTCTTATTTGAAATGACCATAACATGATCTGTCAAAAAAAATCAACTAAAAAGTCGCCCTTGAAGGGCGAGGCTTTAAACCCAATTTTTCGGTAAGTTACATCTATTCTCTATAATTACACTAACAGGGTTGTTTAGTGCAACGGCCCACTTTTAAGTAAGCTCTGGGAAACTATAGGGATTATGAAGTACTGTCTTTTACTTTTATCCACAACTGTTTTCCAAAGTAACCTTACGAACAGTATTTTATCATAAACCAGTGATATATCTTTGTCAATACTAAATAGGATTTAGGGAAAAAATCTTTTGAACACGGCAAGTTTTATGGCAAACACCTATTGTCAATAAACCTCGGTTTATGGCGCTAGTTGACAATAGAACACCCCCATTTCAATAGAAGACCCCCATTTAGTGTCATAGTTATTTTTAAATAAGCATGAGACATCTCCCCTGAAATACTTTCATAGCAAGAAACACTTTTCTCAATTCTATTGTGAAACGACTATAAGTTGGATTTAAAAACACAGTATTATAGAAGTCGGATAATTAGATAGGTTTACCGAAAAATTAGGTTTAAAGCCTCGCCCATAGGCGGGGGACTTTTTAGTTCACAAGAAATATATTAGTCGCGGGTGGACATGCCAAGACAAAAAAACGAACAGGTCGGCCAGTATAAGACAACTGGCAAAGTACCGGCAGCCTGTGAGATGTCGACCTGCCGATGGGCTACAGCTCGGAGGACTGAGTCAGAAGTCAGAGGGATTATAGAGGAGATAGGAGGAAGAACTGTCCCCTGATTTTTCTGCTATTGCCAGCCCTTAATAGGCTCGTTTCTAACTTAACTTATCAAAAAGCTGGCCTTTTTTTAGTTCTCAAAAGCCTAAAGCCTTTATCTCTAGAATTTTTGATAGTTAATCAGCAAGCTTTAAATAGAAAAAGAGTTGCCACAACCGCAAACTACTTTAGCGTTAGGATTATTAAATCGGAACCCCCCACCCATAAGATCCTCGGAATAGTCTAGGATTAGTCCATCAAGGTGCTCGATTTGTTGAGAATCTACTATAACTTGAACTTGACCATATTTATAAACTCGATCATTGCTACTCTGTTGTGTATCAAACTGCATTATGTAACAGAAACTACAGCAACCACCAGGTTTTACTTTTAGCCGAAATAAAATATTTGATGAATTTTGTTTGGACTGAAGACGAATAATCTCTTGGACTGCTGCTGGGCTTAAATTAATCATTGAGAAAATTTTTTTGTCTGATCAGTTAAATTAAGAGTTTGCTCGAGCATAATCATCTTGAAAACGAACAATGTCATCTTCTCCAAGATACTCTCCACTCTGTACCTCAATTAATACTAGAGGAATAAATCCTGGATTTTCTAAGCGATGGGAGGTACACTGAGGCACATAGGTCGATTGATTGTTTTGCAGAATTTCTTCTTTGTCACCACAAGTAACCTTAGCAGTCCCTGAAACTACAACCCAATGTTCACTACGATGATAGTGTACTTGTAAGCTAAGTCGATGTCCAGGTTTGACTTCTATACGCTTTATTTTGTATCCAGGTGCCTCCTCTAAAACTGTGAATGATCCCCAAGGACGTTGTGTAGTATTAAATCTTCCTAACTCAGAAGTTATAGATAATTTGGTAGTTTGAGACACTACCTTAGATTCTACCATTTTTTGACTCTCCCCAAAAGAAAATAAAAATGTTAAATTGGTCTGCTTAACTCATAGATTATTAACTATTTAGTATCAATGTAAGTAAGCTCCCAAAAAATCACATACTGATATAGCGATCCTACCCGTGTTTGTGGCAAAAATCCTATTGCTTTTTAGGGAACAAGGAAAAGGAAACAGAGAATAGGTAAGAGTTTTAAAAGTTTTATTTACTTTTTGATTTTTCCCAACCTATGCGCGGACTGCTATAGATAGTTATAGATGAGATATTTAGGATTTTTGAATTAAATTTGGTAGTTTATTAATAATAGCAAAGCTACCTTTACTACTATCATCCTTTATTAAAGCTTTTTCTGTATTTGTATCAAATCTTTATATAGTTAGTCAATATCTTTATATATTTACTAACTATTTACTAACTTGCTAGAAAAATCTATTTAAGTTTTATTAGGCTTGAACCTTAAAATCATCTCTACCAACTTTCCATTAAAGACAGAGTCAGCGGCTACTTTTATTAAATAGATTTACGCAAAGCCCTCAAAATAGATTTACAGTAAATCTACTAGCTGTATGGATGTAATAATCCATCTTGTTGTTGCCCTGTTGCGTTCAAGTTTCATATGTAGATTTATAAAGATTTGACCATATCTGTCGATATTTTTTTCTACTTAATTAAACTTGTCTTGATACCTAAAGACAACAGGATATTTTTTCAAATTACAGCCATTGCTAAATAACTAATTTGGTAATGGGATAAGCCTGCTTTTATATACTCATTATCGAATTATACCAAATTTCCTTTAATAATAGATAAGACTTGCCTCGCTTCCTAGATCATACCCTATCTGTAGAGGCTCAATGCATATATCATATATGGCGTTTAGTGTGTAATTCCTGATACAAATTTTCACAAAATTCAAAACCTTTGTCTGATCAGGATAATGATGTATAAGTTGTAAAGAGTAAAACTCATGTCGTGCAGGAATCTCACCTCCTAAGTATGTAACTATCAGGGTAGGGGTAAGTGTTGTATTTAGGTAACAGTATAAAGTCTAAAATACAAACTTGACATCCTCCCGACGTTGCTATTACAAAACAGGGCGGAATTCCGGCTTCATCGCTGTTAAGGGCTTTTTGCTTCATAGCACTAGCACCGGCACATGGGAGATTTACTCTCTTCAGGTATAAAGACGGCGACCCAGACTGACACTGTCTGCTCGGCATTCAAAATGTTTAAAATGCGCGTTTATGTCCCTGTCATAGTGACTAGTGCATTCAGGGCAGTCCCATTCTCTAATATTTTAGAGGTAATTTCTCCACTACATATATCCGTTCACCAAGTGCTGGCATTACTTGCTCTAAGCAATATCTCTAAGCAATATGATGAGTGCTAACAAATGTTTAACAGTTCCCTGTAGAAAGTTGACTACTCAGAGAAAATGTCTCAATATCTAGTTTTGAATCTATTAAAACTCTTTTACTGATTATGTCCTCTTAGTTGTTGGCTGTTAAAGAACCTATTGATTGCTTGACCAAGCTGGCAATGAACTATCAGGAATTAGGCCACAAGCTTAGTAAGCGGGCAAGCACTTCTAACTACTCCACAGCACTACATTCTAGCATAATTAGTAGCTTGGGATCGCAAACTATCAACTATCTTGATTTTTTAATCTTTATTCTTTTGGACTCATGCTGAAAAAGTACCCTATTTCTGGGGTTTCACAAACGTATCAATAATAGGTACTGTTTTTAGAAGCAAGAATGATTATTTGAATATCTAAATTATTCAGGACTTACGTATTGCTTCTATATGTGGTGTATTTTTGATAATTATTTCCAATCTTTACACTACAATTAGTGTCTTTGCGTAAGTCCTGTTATTGTCAAAAATTCTTGGGAAACTGATGAAAAATACTCCAAAATACTCTATAATATCGATGCAATTACTTTAGTTAGAACTGATCGGATTAAAAATACTATTAATATATACAGAGAAAATGTAACTGCCTTTGAGGTGATGTATTCATACGCACATCTCAATTGGAAGAGCCTCTATCTAGGGTGTATTTATGAGGCCATGGTAATTAGATAACAGACTTTTAATCTAGTAATGATGCTCTAGAATAAATTTCTATAGTTGAGCATAAAGTATAGTCCAATGCCTGAATGCTTCCCCAAGTGTAGCCACTCTTACATGGTCGAAACGGATTGGTAAAACGAAACCAGAGCATTATTGTCACGGCCAGTTTACAACCGATAATCTGGAGCAGAGTAAGCCTTTATGGATGAAGCTTGAAGTAGTTCTCCTCTAGCTATTGTTGTGGATTTAAAGGTGAAAAAATTAGATTGATCAATTCGTGAGTGGGAATGTCGTACATTGTGGGGCTAAACATGATGGAAACAAAAATGTAGCAAGAAATATATTAATCGCGGGTGGGCATACCGAAACAAAAAAACGGACAGGTCGGCCAGCATGAGACTACTGCCAAAGTAACAGCAGACTGTGAGATGTCAACTTGCCGAGGATCTACGGCTCTTTAAGAAACCCAATGCCTAACAGCCGGGGAAGATGTCAATTAGACTCTTAAGGTTTCTACTAAATCAGTTTGAGTAAACTAATTAAAAAATCTTTTTAGTGAGGCCAAGAAATAAGTAATGCTTAAGAATTGTAGGATGTTAATTTTTCTGCATTGTTCCCCCTTAGGCCAGGGAAAATCCCAAGTTTTAGATGCTAATTTTGTAGTTTTTTGGAATTTTTCTGAAGGTTTAGCACTATCTTAACTGATGTATGATCCTGATTCTATATTTATTCACCCAGTACTAATTAATGATGAATGATGGTGGATGGGGACATTTCCTATATATTTTGGCTCTTAAAGCTGAAAATATGGGACAAACAACAATAACTGTGAGTCCCAGTGGCACAAGTCAAAATTGCTAAAATCATGGAGCAATAGCCACTAAAGAATTATCAGAGAGAACTCATTTCTGTCCATATTAGGTAATTGTTATGTTTCGTGATGAAAACGTAGCAAAAAATACAAAACACAGGGCGGTGGGTGACTTGACAGTTTGGCAAGAATTAACTATACTTGTTTAAACTTACACATACATGGGGATATTGTAGCAGTATGAGTAATTTAGGAGACTATATGAATAAGTAGCTTAAGCTGAATAGGGATTTTGTTGCCTGGGTCGCAGATAAGTTACAAACTGCGGTTAGGGGTATGTGGGCAAAACACCGAAGCTAGTTCCAAAGCTTATGCAATTCTGGCATGGGTAAGTTTGGAAGCGTTCCATAAATGGTAGATAATTTTAATACCTTTATAAAATTGGCATCTTGAGTGTTCGTTATATTTTTGGATAAGTAGAATGCTCGCCCCACTTATATTCATCCTTTAATTAAGCAATACCGTTTGGGGAGGTTTAGTATAACCGTATCCTGTTATTGTATTGAGCTCGTGCCGAAGGCAATAGAGTGACTGGGAAGGGATAAGACTACACTATAATACAAGGTTAATTGGGGAATATGTAAGATGAGAACTTTTACATTACCTATATTAAGGGAGAGCAAAAAATAAGGTTTCGAGTCTCCCTGCCCTTTTAAGGGGATAAAAAAATATTCGATTCAGTATTTTATGGCTTAGGCCTGAGCTGGAGGTACTGATAATAAATAACTTAATAACTTATAACTAAAATGAATCAACCTTACAAAAATCTAAAAGCAAATAAAGAAACTTATCAAGGCCAAAGGTGGTTGGTAGAAGAACGAGATGCCTGTGGAGTAGGTTTTATTGCTCACCCATCAGGGAAAAGAAGCCATGAAATTATATCGAAAGCTTTACCGGCTTTAACTTGCTTAGAGCATCGCGGTGGTTGCAGTGCGGACCAAGATTCAGGAGATGGAGCGGGTTTAATGACTCAAATTCCTTGGGAATTATTGTCTGAAAATTTAGAGCTAAACCCTGATAACTGTGGTGTAGGAATGATATTTTTGCCTCAAACGAAACAGAAGGCAGCAATAGCACGTCGGAGAATTGAAGAAACAATAACTATGGCAGGTCTGGCTGTAGTTGGTTGGCGAGTTGTACCAGTTGTACCAGAAAAATTAGGAGTACAAGCTAGAAGAAATCAACCACAGATTGAACAAATTATTGTCAGTTCAGATAAGTTGCAAGGGGATGAGTTGGAGCGATCGCTCTATTTAACCCGTCGTAACATAGGTCGTGCTTTAGAAGAAGAAGGTTTTAGCTGGGGAATAGATTCCTATATTTGCTCCTTCTCTTGTCGGACTATTGTATATAAAGGTATGGTGCGCTCTGAAGTTCTCGGAGAGTTTTACACAGACCTGAAAAATCCAGCTTATAAAAGTTCCTTTGCTGTTTACCACCGACGTTTCAGCACTAATACAATGCCTCGGTGGCCTCTTGCCCAACCCATGCGCTTACTCGGTCATAACGGAGAAATTAACACTCTACTGGGAAATATCAACTGGATGAAAGCACGGGAAGCAAGTCTGAGTTCCTCCTTATGGCAGTCACGACTAGATGAGTTAACACCTTTTGTTGATAATCAAAATAGTGATTCGGCAAATCTAGACAACGTGATGGAACTAATGGTACGTTCCGGACGCAGTCCACTAGAAACATTGATGATTATGGTGCCAGAAGCATACAAAAATCAGCCAGACCTGGTAGACTATCCAGAAATTACTGACTTTTACGAATACTATAGCGGTTTGCAGGAAGCTTGGGATGGGCCGGCACTATTAGCGTTTAGCGATGGTAAACAAGTGGGTGCAGCTCTAGACCGGAATGGTTTGCGACCAGCACGTTATTGCATTACTAATAATGACCTGATTGTTGTAGCATCTGAAGCGGGAGTAGTTGAGATCCCGGAAATAGAAATACTTGAAAAAGGTCGCCTCGGTCCTGGACAAATGATTGCTGTAGATTTGAGAACTAATGAAATTCTCAAAAATTGGGAAATTAAAAAACGCATCAGCGGGCAAAAACCCTATAGAGAATGGTTAAAAAACAGAAGGCAGGTAACAAAGCAACCATTTGCAGGTAACAGTAAACTAGAATCAAAAACTCTACTCCAGCTACAAACAGCATTTGGCTATAGTTTAGAAGACTTGGATCTAATAATTAGTGACATGGCAAATTTGGGGAAAGAACCAACATTTTGTATGGGTGATGATATTCCTCTAGCAGTGCTTTCGGAGCATCCTCATTTGCTATATGACTATTTTAAACAAAGGTTTGCTCAAGTGACAAATCCTCCTATTGATCCACTGCGGGAAGGAATGGTTATGTCACTGAAAATGCTACTGGGTAAACGTGGTAATTTATTAGAGGTTAATGGGGAAAATGCACGGTTATTAAAAGTAGAATCACCTGTATTGAATGAGTCAGAATTAAAAGAAATTCGGGACTCAGAATTTGCCACGGAAACTCTTTCTACTTTATTTGCTGTGGCTGATGGGCCAGAAGGATTGCAAATAGCAGTTAGGAATTTATGCCATAGGGCAGTAGCAGCAGTTGAGAATGGAAAGGAAATTATTATTCTATCTGACAAATGTGAGGGGGGAATAAATGCGGAATTTACTTATATTCCACCTCTGTTGGCTGTAGGTGCGGTTCACCATCACTTGATAAAAGAACGCTTAAGAATGAAAGCCTCTTTGGTGGTGGAAACAGGTCAGTGTTGGAGTACCCATCACTTTGCTTGTTTGATTGGTTATGGAGCTAGTGCGGTTTGTCCTTATTTAGCATTAGAGTCTGTGCGTTCTTGGTGGTATAGTTCCAAGGTGCAAGGCCAAATGGAACGGGGTAAAATTACGAAAATTACTATTGAAGAAGCTCAGAAACATTATCGCAAAGCGGTGGAAGCAGGATTGTTGAAAATTCTGTCTAAAATGGGAATTTCTTTGTTGTCTTCTTATCAGGGGGCTCAGATTTTTGAAGCTATTGGTATTGCTGGAGATTTATTAGAGTTAGCTTTCCGGGGAACGACCTCTCGCATAGGTGGTTTAACTGTGGCAGAGTTGGCACAAGAGGTTATGTCTTACCACGGTCGGGGGTTCCCAGAACTGAATATTAAAAAGCTGGAAAATTATGGGTTTGTGCAATATCGCCCTAGTGGGGAATACCACATGAATAGTCCGCAAATGGCTAAGGAGCTTCATAAGGCGGTTAATGTTATTAATGGTAGTAATGGTAATGGTAATGGTAATGGTAAAAACTCAGAGATAACAGAGTATGACCACTATGAAGTTTACCGGAAATATTTGCAAGGGCGACCAATAACGGCTTTGCGGGATTTGTTGGATTTTAATAGCTCTTCGCCTTCTGTACCTCTCGAAGAAGTGGAACCGGCAGCAGAAATAATGAAGCGTTTCTGTACTGGTGGAATGTCTCTGGGAGCTTTGTCGCGGGAGGCACATGAAACTTTGGCGATCGCAATGAACCGGATAGGGGGTAAGTCTAATTCTGGGGAAGGTGGAGAAGACGCGGAAAGATTTAAAGTATTAGATGATGTTAATGAGGAAGGTTTGTCTTCTTTGTTTCCCCATCTCAAGGGACTGCGAAATGATGATACTGCTTCTTCTGCTATTAAACAGGTAGCCTCGGGTAGGTTTGGTGTGACTCCAGAGTATTTGATGAATGCTAAGCAGATTGAAATTAAAATGGCTCAGGGGGCAAAACCAGGGGAAGGCGGTCAGTTGCCTGGTAAAAAGGTGAGTGCTTATATTGCTAAACTACGTCGTTCTAAACCTGGAGTTTCCTTGATTTCGCCTCCTCCTCACCATGATATTTATTCTATTGAGGATTTGGCACAGTTAATTTTTGACCTCCACCAAATTAATCCTAATGCAGGTGTTTCTGTGAAATTAGTGGCAGAAATTGGTATTGGTACTATTGCGGCTGGTGTGGCTAAGGCCAATGCTGATATTATTCAGATATCTGGTCATGATGGGGGTACTGGTGCTTCTCCTCTGAGTTCAATCAAACACGCTGGTGGTCCCTGGGAATTAGGTTTGAGCGAGGTGCATCAGGTATTGATGGACAATCAACTGCGCGATCGGGTTCTGCTCCGGGTAGATGGTGGCCTTAAAACTGGTTGGGATATAGTTATGGCTGCTTTGATGGGTGCTGAAGAGTTTGGTTTTGGTTCTATTGCTATGATTGCTGAAGGCTGTATTATGGCCAGAATTTGTCATCTCAATACTTGCCCGGTTGGTGTGGCAACTCAGCAGGAGAAGTTGCGTGATAAGTTTAGTGGGGTGCCGGAAAATGTGGTTAATTTCTTCTGGTTTATTGCTGAGGAAGTCAGAGCTATTTTGGCACGGTTGGGTTATCGCTCCCTTAATGAAATCTTTGGTCGTGCTGATTTGCTGAAAGTACGGGAAAATGTGGAGTTAACGAAAACAGAAAGTTTGAATTTAGACTGTTTGATCAAGTTGCCAGATACTCGCAATGACCGGGGTTGGTTAAACCATGGGGCAGTTCATAACAATGGTCCTGTTTTGGATGATGAGTTATTGGATGATGAAGAAATTCAAGCTGCTATTCGCAACCAGGATACTGTTTCTAAGAAGGGAATAAAGGTGGTTAATACTGACCGTACTGTGGGAGCCAGGTTGGCGGGAGCGATCGCTTCTCGTTATGGGAATGCTGGTTTTGAGGGGTTGATTAATCTCACATTTAATGGTAGTGTCGGTCAGAGTTTTGGTGCCTTTAATTTGCAGGGAATGACGTTAATATTGGAAGGTGAGGCTAATGATTATGTTGGTAAGGGAATGCACGGTGGGGAGATTATTATTAAACCACCTGTAGAGGCAGGTTATGACCCTGGGGAAAATGTGATTGTTGGCAATACCTGTTTATACGGTGCGACTGGTGGTGTTCTCTTTGCTAATGGTCAAGCAGGGGAGCGTTTTGCTGTTCGGAATTCTATGGGTAAGGCAGTTATTGAAGGTGCTGGGGACCATGCTTGTGAGTACATGACTGGTGGCGTTATTGTTTGCTTGGGTAAAGCGGGTCGTAATGTTGGTGCTGGTATGACTGGGGGAATTGCTTATTTCTTGGATGAGGATGGTGATTTTCCGGCGAGGGTGAATAATGAAATTGTTTCTATTCAGCGGGTGTCTACATCAGCAGGTGAAGCCCAGTTGAAGGAGTTGATTTCATCACATTGGGAAAAGACTGATAGTGCAAAGGCGAGGGCTATTTTGGCTAATTGGTCTGAATATTTGCCAAGGTTTTATCAAGTTGTGCCTCCTTCTGAAGCTGATACGGCTGTTGCAAAAGTTGATGCTGAAAATCAGGTTTTTGTTAAGGTCTAGGTTTTGTTGATTATTAAATAGTTTTGGGGGCGATGGATAGCGATCGCTCCCTTTTTAGTTATTGCCTATTGGTTGAATATTTTACAATACTACAGCGCTTTTCAAATTGATGAACTACATCGCCATAATCAAAACTTTGTAGAAATGTTGCATAAGGGCGTCCCTACTGTGGTCTACCGACATGAAAGCTGCTGTAATTCCCAAAAGTCTTGGATTGGACTATAGCTTTGGATCTGTTTTTCGATGCTGGCCTTTTTTCGTTAGTCTAGTATCAATTGAGCGATCGCATAGTGGATTTTTCTGCTTCATGAAACCTATACAAACCTAGACAGGCTTGCTGTTCAATTCCTGCTTCAACCAAGGGAGAGGGCTCCTTCTTGTCCACAGGCGTTCTCGGATATATAGCAATTCTCTGGGTGGTTGTGGCAAAATTCCATACTGAAAAAGTTTGGAAAAATCAGATATTTAACCATCTGTAAAAAATTTAAATAGCCACTTAACTATTTTAAAATAACTACAAAGATGATAAAGTATAATCACGAATTTTATGGTTTGTAACCAAATATCTTCTACAGTTTTTTTTCTAGGGCATTCGGAGCAAATTTAAGACTATTTATTAACTATTTTTCTTCGGGTTTTTCTTGATTAATTAATATCAAATATTCTCGAAATTCTTGATAGTTATGATCACTTGCACTGTTCCCAAATATTGCCAATCTTTTTCCCGGTCTTTGCTCTTTTAAATATTTAACAAATTTAATAGTATTTTCGGCGCTTACACCATATTTATTTCTTGTTTTTTTGACTGGATATCTTATTATTATTATTATTATATCTGTTGCGACCTATGGGCGGATTGTTATATAGTAGTTTTCATGTCAGTCGACCACAGTAGGGACGTTCCATGCAACGTCCCTACAAGGCTTTGGTTATAGTGATGTAGTTCATCAATTTGAAAAGCGCTGTAATATCATCAGGACTTACCCAAAGAAACCCGGTTAAGACAGTAAATCATTGTTTTTAACACATAAATATCTACGAGAAACCGGGTTTCTCAGTTTGCCTGTGCCTGCGTAAGTCCTGATCATCTGTAAGTTTAGATATTGTAATGTTCTTTACTGGTATTGATGGTAGGATTTCATAAGTTTTTTACTATTCCTATTTTCAACACTTTAGCAATCATCCCGAGAGGTTTTCCTTGGTTATGTAGCGCCAAAATATCTATGAAAGTAATAAAATACTTACCTAAAGCTGATCATTTTTTCGGTATCGGAATTTTAATTATTTTTGGAGGCTAGTTCTTCCTTCTTGGCTGATAATAATATCTGATAACTTACAGCCGTATACTTACATTGCCTTGAATAATCTTAAGACTTTCTTCTAAATAAAAACTGTCTTTTTTTATTTTTTCTTAAACCCGCGGAAAGCTATATTGAGGAATAATTAAAAAGTTTTTAAACGCTCTATTTTACATCACGCAATACTTATTTAGGGACACATTTTAATACATCATAATACCAGGATTTTTGACTTTTAATTTCAGTCACTAAACGTTTATAAAAAAGTAATAGTACTAGGCCCTTTATTCGCTAATTCGTAAGTAAAAATAGAAGTTACTAACTTTGATTTACAAGCTATACATAAAACTCGGAGTATGTTTTGCCAGTATGTTTTTTTGCTGATTGTTAAATTTTAACTTGGGTTTAAAGTTTGGATGCAACATTTTTTAGTTCTTGAACAATTTCCTTATTTTTGTCGTTCCTTGAACCATATAATCTAGCTGAAAATACTGTGATTATTTCTAACAGATCAGTAGCTAAATCTTCTTCAACAATTGAGTTTTCTGAATTATTAATTATTACTACTTCTACTCCAAATTGCTCACAAAGGGAGAATATTAAATCAGAACCTAACCTGAGTAATTGATCTTTGTGAGATAATACCAAACGTTCAACTTGGTAAGTAGTTATTAACTTAAGTAGCTTAACTAAGCCTTTTTTTCGGTAATTTATACCAGAGCCTAGGTCGGAAATTATTTCGTAGCTCCAACCACGGTTTGTACAATAAACTTCTAGCATCAGAATTTGGCGTTCTAGCTCTGTTTTCTGGTCGCGACTACTGACTCTAGCATAAGCAATAGTAAGACTTGCATCACTTTTCTGGTTAAGTAAATCATTTACTTGATAACGGCGATGCCCACCAACTGTGCGTTCAGAAGTAATTTTGCCTTGTGCTTCCCATCTACGAAGGGTGTTTGAACTCACTCCCAATAAATCGGCAGCCTCTTGTATACTTAATAAACTACTCATACTGCTACAATATTGCTATACCTGTGTAAGTTTAGATAACTATAGTCAATTTTTTTTTCAATGTCAAGTCTCCTCCAGAAATCTACGTACATAAGGCCCGATTTCTATCTCGACCCTTTCCTTCGGAAGAGTGGGGGATTTTTCGCCGGGGGAGTTATAGTTATTTCATTTAATAATGAAACATTTTTCCCTTTGAATTCTTTTCATAGCAAAAAAAAGCTGGTCTCAATCTCAAGTCAAATGACTATAAAGGCTATGCCATTTTACCCCACTTATTTATTTTACCATGAGGCAATGATTGTCCTAGTGTTTGTTAGTTATGATAAAGGTGGTAAAACGAACGGATCCCTTGTGTGACTATATTTTTATAAATCATCTTTGGCCATTCATGATAGATTAAGGCAGTATGTAGTCTGGAGTCATTCTGAAAAACTGTGATAAGGTTATCAAATCTTTGGGTAGTGGAGGATTTGGGGATACCTACTTGGCTTAACACTCAGATTTACCGAAAATTTGGGTTTAAAGTCTCGCCCATAAGCGGGCGACTTTTTCTCCTGTCATAGCTGACATTTTCTGGGTGATTTGTTAAACAGTATAATTCTATAATTTGTATTTTAATTGAGTAGATACTGACAATAATCAATATAGTTAAAATTAATCTTTTTAGCTCAAATTAATAATAATATTATTCTACAATAATTGGGGTATTTTAGGAAAATCTATGGATGGTTAGCCATATATTGTAGAGCTGAAATCAACAGGACTTATGAAGGCAAACTCAGAAGCCCGGTTTCTGGTAGATATTTATGTGTTAAAAACAATTATTTACTGTAGAAAACGGTTTTTTTGTGTAAGTCTTGATTAACTTAAAAAGTCTATCTTTAGTAATAGTTATAATAATTTGGTTGTTCAGGTAATTATTAAAAAAAATATAGCGATCGCTCTCTTTGACCTACCCTATATATATACTACCCTCGGGTAAATGCCGAGTTATATTATCAGGACTGACCCACGGGCACTACATCCGGCGAGGGCGAATGCCATTAGCCCCTACATATAGGGTTTTAAAGGTTGATTTGTGTAAGTCCTGATTATTTAAAATCTATGGATAATTAGCCATATATTGTAGAGCTGAAATCAACTCATTCATATGTTAAGTTTCAGCAGGTTTGGTGGTTTCAGGTTTCCGTTTAACACCAAAGATAAAAAATAATTGAAGTCAAAAGTTATCGAGATTTAACAGTGTGGCCAAAATCAATAAATTTGGTAGTAAGATGTTATCAGTTTGTTAATTTTTCAACCTAACACCTAATACCTAACACCTAACACCTAATTACTAGTTATAATATTTTTGTTGTTCAGGTAATTCTTAAAAAATCATAGCGATCGCTATATTTGACATACCCTATATATAGTTTCCTTAAGTAAATATTGAATTATATCATTTCAGCCCCCTTATCTATTTTCCCATGGAGCAATAGGTGTGGTAGTTCACGGAGGACTTACCCAAAGAAACCCGGCTTCTACAGTAACAGGACTTACCCAAAGAAACCCGGCTTCTACAGTAAATCATTGTTTTTAACACATAAATATCTACCAGAAACCAGGTTTCTCAGTTTCCCTGGGTAACTCCTGAGTAAATCATTGTTTTTAACACATAAATATCTACCAGAAACCTGGTTTCTCAGTTTCCCTGGGTAAGTCCTGAACCAGTCTGGAACAACCCTGAAAAACCATTATAAAATCATCAAATCTTTGGTTAGTTGAGGATTTGGGGATACCTACTTAGCTCAAGATTCAGATTTACCACCTATCACCAAAAACCTCAGACCCCAATATTTTATATCATCCCAGAAACTTATTTGAAAGAGAAGCAGGTATAAAATAAAAAGATGTCTTGTGTGACTATATTTTTATGAATTATCAGACAAGGCCATGATTTTCATATTTTGGCCATTCGTTATAGATTAAAGCACTATGCAGTCTGGAACAACCCTGAAAAACCGTTATAAAATCATCAAATCTTTGGGCAGTGGAGGATTTGGGGATACCTATTTAGCTGAAGATTCAGATTTACCGGGAAACCCTAAATGTGTGGTTAAACATCTATCACCAAAAAGCTCAGACCCCACTGTTTTATATTATGCCAGAAGGTTATTTGAAAGAGAGGCAGAGACTTTATACAAGTTAGGTAGTGACTCAGACCAAATACCTAGATTGTTGGCCCATTTCCGAGAAGTAAGGGAGTTTTACTTAGTACAAGAATATATAGAAGGGCAAGATATAAGCTGGGAACTGACACCGGGGAAAAAATTAACTGAGTCTGATACTATTGCTTTACTCAAAGGAATATTAGAGGCATTAGTGGTGGCTCATGAAAATAATATAATTCACCGAGATATTAAACCACAAAATTTGATGCGTCGTCGGTTAGATAATAAGGTGATATTGATAGACTTTGGGGCGGTAAAAGAAATAAGCACATTGACTGTTACCCAACAAGGTGCAACAACTTTAACTGTTGCAGTGGGAACTCCTGGTTATATCCCGAGCGAACAAAGTAATGGTAAACCAAAGTTAAGTAGCGATATATATGCAGTGGGGATGGTGGGAATAAAAGCACTGACAGGAAAGGACCCACAAAATTTACCAACAGACCCAAATACGGGAAATATAATCTGGCAAAATGAAGCGCAAGTAAGTAACCATCTGGCAAATGTATTGGATAATATGGTGCGCGACCATTTTTCTGAACGTTATAAAAATGCGATGGAAGCATTGGAAGCATTAAATATTAAAAGTCCAGGTATATTAAAATTAGGTAATAAAAGTAGAAGAGGAATATTGATATTAGCAGGTCTAGCAGGAAGTGGGTTTGTGGGAGCACTATTAAATGAAAGATTTAAATCATCTCCAGAAAAGATTTCTGGTTCTGAGCCAATACAAAAAACACTACCTAGGGAAAATATTTTAACACCCCAACCAACACCATCACCAACTCCTCCACCACGACCAAAAATTCCAGTTCAGATATTTACTACGGTGAGAGTTAACCGCAGAGGAGAAATAATAAGTCGCACTCGAGCTCAAGCAGAAGTAATAACAGAAAATATTGGTAATGGAGTGTCTCTAGAAATGGTAAAAATTCCCGGAGGTAGATTTATTATGGGGTCTCCAGAGACGGAAGCAAAGAGAAGAGATAATGAAGGTCCGCAACATTCTGTAGATGTGCCAGAATTTTTCATGGGGAAGTATGCAGTGACTCAGGCGCAATGGCAAGCAGTTATGGGAAATAATCCTTCTAAGTTTAAAGGTGCAAGTCGTCCTGTGGAAAGGGTAAGTTGGAATGACGCGACAGCATTTTGTCAGAAACTTTCACAAATAACAGGAAAAAAATATAGTTTACCCAGTGAGAGTCAATGGGAATATGCTTGTCGAGCCGGAACAACAACACCATTTTATTTTGGAGAAACTATAACGTCTGAGTTAGTTAACTATGGTGGCAGCTCTACTTATGCTGATGCTCCGAAAGGAATATATAGAGAAGAAACAACAAATGTGGGAATTTTTCCACCCAATGCTTTTGGTTTATATGATATGCACGGGAATGTCTGGGAGTGGTGTCAGGATGTTAGGCATGATGATTATAATGGAGCACCTACTGATGGTAGTGCTTGGGAAACTGGAGGTGACAGTAGTAGAAGAGTCCTTCGTGGCGGCTCCTGGTACTTCAATCCTTTGGGGTGTCGCTCTGCGAACCGCATCTTCTATTACTCGGACGAGTTGGACTTCGACGATATTGGTTTTCGTCTTGTGAGTTTCCCCCCCAGGACTCCTGAATAGCCCTTTGCTCTTTTGCCCTTTTGCCCTTTATTGTTCCTTCCCGCTCTGCGGGAAAAAATTTTTTTTTAGACATTGGAAATTATGTAACAAATTATACAAAATACATAGAAAAAGAGGTGCAGTTGACTAGATATTAAAAGCCCTAGGAATTTCGGGCAAATAGTGTGAGAATAGAATGTGAAAACAGAAAAGAAAGGAAATGACTAAAAATTATGTAACGGTACCGGAAGGAAGCCGAATATTGGAGGGTCTGTGCTGAAAGGGTAGAGGATACGGCTAAAAACCCAGTAGGTAGGAGGCGTCAGGTTTCAGGTAGCAGGTGGTGGGGTAGAAATTCAACCCTAGGTCAAAGGTGGGCAAGTCCTGATGAGATGATTTTTCTGGGTTTGCGATCGCGACAGGGAATTTAGAATACTGGAGTGTGGGAGAAAATGCCATTGGCCCCTAAATGTGGCGGGCCCAAGTGAATTTGGGCAAGTCCTGATGAGATAGTTTCGATAACTTTGCGATCGCGGCCGGGAAATTAGTACAATGGTAAGTCAGGCTCTTAAAAACTTAGTAAGTAGGAGGTGTCAGGTTTCAGGTAACAAGTGGTCGAATAGAAATTCAACCCTAGGTGAAAGGTAGGCAAGTCCTGATGAGATGAATTTTATGATTTTGCGATCGCGACAGGGAATTTAGTATACTCGAGTGTGAGAGAAAATGCCATTGGCCCCTAAATGTGGCGGGCCCAAGTGAATTTGGGCAAGTCCTGATGAGATAGTTTCGATAACTTTGCGATCGCGACCGGGAATTTAGTACAATGACAAATTAAGCTGTTACCCTACTACGAACTTTAATTTATCGTGACTTACCCATGCAGATAAAAATATACACCATCTGTAGAGGTTTAGCGCCGTTAACTCCTACTAGATATAGTAGTTCTCCGTAAGTCCTCTTTACAACTGGTTAAATGATTTTGATGATGTGGCGATCGCTATAGGGAAATTAGTACAATATTACCTCCCCCGCTAATATAAAAAAACCCCCCTTAACAAAGAAGGCTTCCCACTTCCGGCCCAAAAAAGATTAAAATCAGGACTTACCCAGGCAAACTGACAAACCCGGTTTCTCCTAGATATTTATGTGTTAAAAACAATGACTTACCGTAGAAACCCGGTTTCTTTGCGTAAGTGCTGAAAAAATAAAATTGCATTTATTCTGTCTGAGGAACTGTAGAAAACAGGCCAGCTATCTATATCTATCTGCTTACCATTTATGATACCATTTGGTATAGATTTATCCATATTATAAGTCATCGTTATTTCATCACCTAGAAAGCTTTTATAACTTAAACTTCCAAGACTACCCCATTGACTATCATCTATTCTATCTTCATCTTCTAAGACATTCTTTAAACTTTCAAAATCAGGAAAATCTACAACCTTTGCTATATCAGTAATCCAAGCAATTCTGTTTCCGTGAGCAGCTATAAACTGAGAATTATGGTACTTTTTAGAGACAGGAGATTTAACTTCAATGCGATCGCCCCAAGGCCTTGCACATAGCCAAATATTTTTTAGTCGCCAAATGTACCAAGACTTATACTTTATAGGTTCACCGTAGTATTTTGGCAAGACCAAATTAGATTGAGGACTTACTCCCATCTTTAAATCCTTGTCATTGAGTATCAATTGATAAATTACAGCACCTTTCTCCTGAACATATTGGTCACCAGGACTACGACCAGTTGCTTGAGGCCCATGGTATATTCCACCTAAACTAATAACATCATTATTATCCTCATTTCTAACAACCAATTTATAAGTTGCATATTGTGCATTAATAGTCCCTTTAACCTGGTATTGACGACCAGAAGTTAATAAAGTTCCTAAACTGTAGTGATCAGTCAAATAAAAAGTCTCAAGAAATTTTTTCCCTTTAAAATAACTGTAGTAATGAGGGTGACTTGCCTTAAATGAAAAAGGCAACTTCATTTGCTTGAGAGCTAAAGAACTTAAATACCTTGGAGGTCTATATGTACTTAGGGATGGAGCTAATGCTAATCGGATTTTAGATATAGACATTTTTTCTGAGGCCTTAATTCCATCTCCCCACCACATCCAGGCCACCGTAGTTAGACCACTGTTCCAAGTTTCGCGATCGTAACCTCTACTTTCAACGCCCCCAGCAGTTCCCCAACTTAATCTCAAAGCCATATTAGTAGCATAATAGTCTAGAAGATTTTTAGCCAAAAATTTTAACTCTGGTTCCCTAGAAAAATCGTAGAGATTTAATAACCCCCCTATACTGTATCCGTAATAAGTTGATGAGTGAAACTCCCCTTGTCCGATAGTTAAAAATTTATTGCGCTCACTCAATAGCCATGCTTCAATTGTAGCTTTAGTTGCAGGGTCTTCTATTAGCCAGTTAGTTCCATCCATTAAAGCTAGACCAGAGGAACGTTGCATAAACATATGATTTTCAGTACCAGTATCTGCCCATGCTAAAACTTTAGGTAATCGTAATTGATCCTTGTAAGAATTGAGTAACTGTGTATGCATTTTGTCTCTAAACAAGAAGAAAATACGAATATCAAGATAACTACGAAAATGATAGGGAACTGGTTTATATTCGTCTAGCTCTAACATGATTTTCCAGAGCCTTTCAGTACTCTCATCTTGTCCATATGAGGTATCTTGTAAACTTAATCTAGCTAAAATCACTGGCAGTAGAAATTTATGAGGATCTTCGATATTCCTTTCCTTCCACCATTGATTTAAGGATTCTATATTCAAAGATGCTATTTTTTTACGGACCAGGAAACTACGTTGTTTGAAAAGGTCTAATTTTGCATCATTTTTATTAGGAGAAGTAGATAAAGAAGTAGAAGGAGTATAGGAAAGAGCAAGTAAGGGTTTGTTTCCTCCGACAAATATAAGCAAACCAGAAATAATTAGAAAAGTTAATTTATTAAGGTATTTCATAGACTACTTGTATTTCTCTCATCAAAACATAGTAAATGGACAAAATTTGGACTAAAACAGAGAGGAATAGACCATTTGGGGTGAGTCTAATGCGATCGTTAAATCTTGAAAATCTTAAATTTTCAGGACTTATGTAGGCCAATAGAGAAACTAGGTTTCTCCTAGATATTTATGTGTTAAAAACAATGATTTACTGTAGAAACCGGGTCGCTTTGCGTAAGTCCTGTTCCTTGTTCAGTTTTCCATATTGATCCATAGATGATTTTTCTGATGTAGCGATCGCTCTTCAAAATTTAGTACAATAGCACCTCGGGTTCTTGCCCTACTAAGAACTTGAATTTATGACTAATTACATAATTTTTCTACCGTAGCGATCGTCATGGGGAAATTCCTCCAATAGTAGTTCCGGCTCTTACACTATTATGAAACTTGAATTTATCAGGACTTACCCATGTAGATAAAAATATAAACCTAGATATAGTAGTTCTCCGTAAGTCCTGATTACAGAATTTTTCATGTCAGTAGACCAGAGTAGGAATATTGGATATAGGGACGCCGCATAAGGACATTTCTCTGTGGAGCGATCGTAAGACCCAAAGAGAGTAAATCTCGCATATGGGAGTCCTATGAAGCAGAAAGGCCCTAACAGTCATGCTAGGGGAATCAATCTCTCCCTGTTTCTTACAGTGCTTTTCAAATTGATGAACTACATCGTCATAACCAAAACCTTGTAGGGACGTTGCATGCAACGTCTCTACTGTGGTCTACTGACATAAAAACTGCTGTAAGAGCAACCTCGAGAGGAGCTCAATTTCTAATCTAATTCTCCCTCTAAAATAGTAGTTATAGCTATACTAGCATTATCTTGAAATTCTCTAACATTAACTTTATTTAGTAAGAAAATTGAAAATATCATTCCCACTCCTGCTAATAGAAAAACCAATCCATAAGAAAGCATTGGCACATCAAATAAAAGCCGACCAACATCCAAAGCCGCACCACCAATAACTGTAGATAATCCTCGTGCCATTGCCTGTGCTAACCCCCAAGCCCCAATAAAAGTACCCGCCGTTTCTGCCGCAGTTAAATCTAACATCAAACTCAGAGAAGCAGTAGTAGTTAAACCAGCAGCTAAACCATACAAAAACAAAGCAATTTTAAGCAAAGAAGGTTCCCTAGTAAAGCCAGAGATAACTATCAAAATAAAACTAATTGCCGTTGCCACACATCCAACTTTTAAAGAATTTTTCTTACCCAATTTAGGTACTACTAAAAATCCTGTTGTACCTAATCCAATTAAAGTTCCCATTCCCGAAACAGCATTCAATTTAGTAGTTTCAGAAATTGGCATCAAAAATATTTCCCCGCCATAGGGTTCTAAAACTGCATCTTGCAGAAATAAACTAATAACTAGTACAAATACAAATCTAAAAAATAAACCAGTTTGCCGATTAGCCCTTAAAATCTTAAAAGTTGTTGCCAAAGTAATTTTATCTTCCCGGTTAGCAATAGTTGAACGACTACTATAACGAGAGTATTTTTGTTCAACTCCCACAGTAGCAACAAAAGCAAAAATCAACACAATAGCCGGCACTTTAATAAACAAACTATTAACAGATGTTTTAACAGTATCTAATGGAGCATCTACACCAACTTGTTTCAATAAAATACTACTAGTAATCGCTCCAATAATAATTCCAACCATCAACATTGACCAGACTATACCAACAACTTTAGAACGATTATCCTCATCAGAAATATCCACTAATAAAGCAGCAAAAGGAGTAGAACTTGCACTTAAAGCCAAACCATAAATTATAAACATTAACCCTAACATACCAATCCAGAAATAAGTAGGATTAGTCCAACCATTAATTTTTAAACTATCACCAACCTGCCACATAACTTGCACAGCAAAAAAAGCAGTCACCGCAAATAAAATTGCTCCTATCCACATATAACCCGTGCGGTGTTGACCAAATAAAGGTTTAGCATCAGACATTTGACCGAACCAAACCCTTGCTGGTGCCATAAATTGATATAATGACAAAGTTACTGCCACTATTGTGGCAGGAATTGTTAACTCAGTAATCATCACTCGGTTTAAAACTCCAAGAGTTAAAACCGACATTGTTCCTAACCCCATTTGATAGAAACCTAATCTAAACATAGTGAATAAATTAAGTTTAGGTGAATTTTTTTGATAGTCAATATTATCTGGTTTTGCGCCTTGTAAATCTTTGATTGCCATTTCAGTTATTAGTTATCAATTATCAGTTATTAGTTATTAGTATTTC
This sequence comes from Trichodesmium sp. MAG_R02, assembly GCA_023356605.1. Lineage (GTDB taxonomy): Bacteria > Cyanobacteriota > Cyanobacteriia > Cyanobacteriales > Microcoleaceae > Trichodesmium. The sequence continues at coordinate 30,952 of JAKQYE010000014.1, forward strand.
TAGCCGAAGTCATAAGCCAGAAATACAGAAGTTTATTTTTTCATCTCCCATCTTAGGAGAAACCTCATATCCTATTTTTTTAGTCACAGCTATATTAATAGTACTGAATTATAGTCACTTTAATTTAGATTGAGACAAGTATTTCTTGCTATAACTAGGTCAGGACTTACCCAAAGAAACCCGGTTTCTACAGTAAATCATTGTTTTTCACACACCTTTATAGTTTTTTTATTTAGATTGAGACAAGCTTTTTTTTGCTATAACTAAGCTTCAGCAGAAAAAGTGTTCTATTCTTATTTTAAATAACTATAAATCTCTAGGAGAAACCGGGTTTCTCAGTTTGCCTGCGTAAGTCCTGTAGGTTTCAGCATAAAAGTTTTCCATTCTTATTTGAAATGACTATAATATCTATAGCTATCCTATGAGTTTTCGTGTGAGTATTCGTGGCAAAAATCCTACTGTTTTAAGGGAACAGGGAAAAGGGAACAGAGAATAGGTAAGAGTTTTAAAAGTTTTATTTACTTTTTGATTTTTCGCGACCTATACGCGGACTAGTATATTTAGATTTAGATGGAAATATAACTGACAATTTCTCATCAAGTTTCAGACATTATACAGTAATTAGTAAAATTTCTACCATGTCAACAACCACTTTAGGTAAAAGGGGAAACCTCAGACTCTATTTTTTGGTCATACCTATAATTAATAAGCTATATTAATTATAGTGAATTAGCATCTATTTAGATAGAAATATAACTGACAATTCATGGTTAAGTTATAGACATTATACAGTAATTAGGAAAATTTCTATTATGTCAACAACCACTTTAGGTAAAAAGGGAAACCTCAGACCCTATTTTTTTGGTCATAGCTATAATTAATAAGCTATATTAGTAATAGAAATATAACCGACAATTTATGGTCAAGTTATAAACATTATACAGTAATTAGGAAAATTTTTACCATGGCAACAACCACTTTAGGTAAAACAGAAATAACTGTTAATCCCATTTGTATCGGTACCTGGGCTTGGGGGGATAAACTTTTTTGGAATTATGGCAGTAACTATGGTGCAAATGAAGTAGAATCTGCTTTTAAGACCTCCCTAGAAGCTGGGATAAATTTCTTTGATACTGCTGAAGTTTATGGCAATGGTTTATCAGAAGAATTGCTCGGAAAATTTATGCAAGAAACTGAACAACCTGTGCAAATTGCCACTAAATATGGTCCTCTACCTTGGCGATTTTTTCCAGACTCAGTTACTGACGCTGTGACTGCCAGTCTTAAGCGATTAATACTGCCCAAAGTTACTCTTTATCAAGTACATTGGCCCTTTACATTTTTGATGAGTCAGGAAACCTTATTAAATGCTTTAGCAGATGAAGTTAAGCAGGGTAGAATTGAGGCAGTTGGTGTTAGTAATTATTCTCAGGAGGAGATGGTTCAAGCTCATACAACTTTGGCAAAACGAGGAGTAATATTAGCCACAAATCAAGTGAAATATTCTTTGCTTTCTCGTAAAATAGAAACTAAAGGAATTTTAGATACAGCAAAAAAATTAGGAGTTACAATTTTAGCTTATAGTCCTTTAGCTCAAGGGTTATTAACTGGCAAATATACTGTCGAAAAGTCACCTGTTGGTGCTCGTCAATTTGATTCTCGTTTTCAAAAGAGTGGCTTAGAAAAAATTGAACCTGTTATGTCTTTGTTAAGAAAAATTGGCGAAAAATATGACAAAACTCCGGCACAAGTTGCACTTAATTGGTTAGTTTTTCAAGATAGTGTAATTCCTATTGCTGGTTGTAAAAATGCTCAACAAGTTGAACAAAATATTGGAGCAATAGGTTGGGAAATGAGTCAAGAGGAATTTAATCAATTAGAGCAAATTACTCGCCCTTGGTTAAATTAAATTAAAGGTGGGAGTGTTGACTAAAATAGAAGGTTTAGGCATATTAAGTAAAGCTCATAATGAAGTGACAAATTAATAGTTTTTTTACCTTTGTAATTGGTGTACGACCCTCCACTACCTCCCTTTTATGATAGGGTAATGGAGATATGGGGGTAAACTAACACTCATTGAAAATACCTATTAGTAAGTTGGAATTTAGAACAGTTTTTTATGCATAGTGGCATACAATCAATTTGTCCTTGAAATGCACAAAAGCTTAGGAGACAAGGGACGCCCTAAATTAGGGCATTAGAGAAACCTATTTTCAGATACATTTACTATTCTGAAATATCCCTTTAATCTAATTCACATAACTACTCGAAAAATTTTATCTTAAGAAAGATATTTATAAGCTAATACTCATTTAATATGGGTATTAGTAAGCTAGAACGAACGAATTATCGAAGTTTTTTCCTCTCAACGAAGCATACAATCAATTTGTCATTTACAGGACTTACGCAAAAAACCAGGTTAAGAAAGTAAATCATTGTTTTTAACACATAAATATCTACAGTAAATCATTGTTTTTAACACATAAATATCTACGAGAAACCGGGTTTGCGGAGTTTGCCTTCGTAAGTCCTGATTTAAATACACAAAAGCTTACAGCACTTTGAAAAGTGCTTTTATTTTTTTTGCGATCGCCGAGTATCAGAACCCCCTGCATCCTCTCCCTGGTTTAATGCTGTCATCACTGCCTGCTGACTAATATTCTGATAAATTTTCTGGAAATAATTCATGACAATATCAGCAGATGAACCTAAAGGAATATCCCCTAAAACATCTAAAACTATCTCATTATTTGGAGATGGGGTAATAACTACTAAAGAAGAATCTAACTGTTGATTATATTCCCAAAAGTTTTCAATATTTAGAGTTTCTTGAGTAGCTGAAGTTGCAGGTGGAGGGTTAGTAAATAAATCCTTACCTTGTGTTTTTTCCGACTTAATTTTTTCCGCTTCTGTGACTTTTCCATCATCACTTCTACCACGTTTTTGACGTAGTGCTTCTAAGATTTGTTCTTGAGTACGACCCCGTAATTGAAATAATAAAAATGGGTCATCACTAAAGCGATCGCCTAATAAATAATAAACTGCTGCAATATGTTTACAAACCCTAGCCGGGTCTGGGCAGTCACATCGAGAATGAATTTCATCCAATGTAAAAGGAAATAGTCTTAAACCATTAGCAGCAAAAACTTCTTCTATATTGTGAGGCATTTCTCCTGCTAATAATTTGGCGGTAAAAATTGCTCTTTCAGACATAGTTTCAATAATATAATCCCAGTCTTCATCACTGAAAGTATCTAACCGCAAAAATAAGTTGTAGGGTTCGGTTGCCGTACCTTTAACTTGAGCAGTAATTATTTGTTCTTTGAACTCTAAACTCAAAACATTGCCTTGTCTAGCATAATTTCTTCCCCGTTCTAATCGTTTTTTAAACCGATAAGAATTTAACAAGTCTATCCATTGTTGAGTCCACCATTCTTTGTCGCTTTGTAAGTTTTTGTAATTAGTCATTTCACTTATCAGTTATTAGTTTAGACAATCTTTAAAAAGAATGTGTTTAAATAAATTAGTAAACAAAAATAGTTGAAACTAGACATATATTTGCTATATAGCAATCCTATTTTATTCGTAGCAAAAATCCCACTGCTTTTTAAGGAACAGGGAACAGGGAATAGAGAATAGATAAGAGTTTTAAAAATTTTATTTGCTTTTTGATTTTTCACAACCTATTTAGGACCGCTATATAGGGAATAGGGAGCAGAAAAAAAACACCTCTCCAGTTAACCTAAATAAATACATATCCGCTTTTTCAAAAATGCCTGCTTAATATAACAATCCTATCAGTGTTCGTGGTAAAAATTCTACTGCTTCTTAGGGACTAGGAAATAGGGAAGAGAGAATAGGTAAGAGTTTTAAAAATTTTATTTGCTTTTTGATTTGTCGCAACCTATTTAGTATTGCTATATTCCTCCGAATATGGGCACCCTAAATGGACAATGCTATAAAAACTACCCAAAATTAACTAAAAATACAAAGATGGCGATAGTCAGATTATCGCCTTGAGTAAAACAGAATAGATTTAAATAATAACAGAGAAAAACTTATCTTCAAAGACCACTTTTATCTCTCTGTTGACGTCTACGATCGCGCCACTCAGACGCCGTTAAGTATATAATTCCTCCAGTCACAATTAACATTAATCCCGATACCGTAATGGCCATGATATTTATTGGTGTTAATTCCACAATCCCTCCTGATATTCTAGATTTTATATTCTTAATTTTACAATCATAGGGAGTAGGTAATAGGGAATAGAAAAAATTACCTCCTTAAATGCCCAAAAATATTAGACCAATAATTGCTATTTTCATTAGTCTTTATCCTCTCTTACTTCTAACTTTTCCACTTACAATGCTATGCCATTACGCAAATAAGTTAAGATATTTCCCTATTATCTAATTGTCTATTCCCTATTTCCTAATAATTCTTCTAAAATTGTAAACCTGACATGATTAATTGCCAAACTACCAATTGAAATTTTTTCCTTATTAACAGGAACTCCTTTATTTTTTATCGTTTCAAATTTAATTCCCTTACCAATTTCAACATGATACCAAGCCAAGCCCATAAAAAACCTTAATGGATAAGGACCACCTTCCTGTAAATCATCAGGGTTTGACTCCATAGGAACCCAACCAAAACCAGGTAGATAAAATTCTAACCATACATGATTAAAATCAGGCTCTAAAGGCACACCTTTTTTATCAGCAAAAGCCGGACATTTATACCTACCTGCTGTACGACAAACAATACCATTTAGCCGTGCTAAAGCCAAAAGTAATCCTACATATTCTCCACAAGAACCAACCCCTCTTTCCAACACAATATCAGGAGTATCAATCTGAGCTGTTAGTCCATAAGAAAGCTGGTCATAAACATAATTACGAATACTCAAAAGTTGACGTAATATATTAGTTTCCTTAGAAACAGCATCTTTCGCTGCTCGGATAACTATCTCTTTATCCATTGCCAAATTATCATTATCCACCAAATATTTTTCTTGAAAATCTAGTGGAATCTCAGGAATATTTTCCAGATTAAAAGGTTGAATTTGGTACTTAATTGCCCTAACTTCTAATAAAGCCTTCCAACCAAATATTCGTCTTTCACGTTGACGCAATGGTTGAAATCGAAAAACAGCAACTTTTTGACCATCTTCAACTTCTTCAGTAAAAGGGATTCCTATAGGAGAAATTTCCCTCACTTTTTGGCGATTAGTTTCCGAAGGTAAAGCAATGCGCCATTCTAAATCTTCCAAAAATACTTCATCTAATGGTTCTAATTCTTCTATATAAGACATCTCAATTAAAAAACTATTAGAAACAGCATATTTTTCCGGCTCATTGTAATAAAAATAAAGGGGATGTATAAAAGTACGATCGCGTTTACTCAATTCATACTGTTTTTCCGAATTAGGGTCATCTCTAATATAAAGTTCATCTCCAGAATAAGCTACATAAAGTTGTCGTTCTCCGGTAGTTAAGTTCTGATAAAATGCTAATCCAGTGGGAGATTCAAAAGGGGTCAGTACGCTAAATTTGACTTTACCTGTTCCCCTTTCTAGACAATAAACAGTTTGTTCTTCGCGATCGCAAAGCCATAATTCTTCCTTTTGTACCGTAATATTTTCAAACCCTATTCCTGGACAATAAAATCCTGTAATTTTTTGTTTAGTATCTTTATCAAAGACTATAATTCTACCTAATTTTTGACAAGTTACATAAATAGTTGATTCCCAAACAGCAATTCCATTAGCATCATAAGGTAAAGTAAAAAAATGTTGCCATTTCAAACGTTTCTCTGATAAATTACCAATAGCATTAAGACAGAAATAAATTTTATTTTTCCATGTCAACCAGAGAGTATCTTTCCAGATAGAAATACCAGTAACATCAATAAACTCACTAGTCTGATAAGGATTAATAACAGTTGTGTTATCTGTTTTTGGGTTAATCTCTAGCAGAAAACCACGGTTTTTGTCAATAGCATAGAGAGTCTGTCTGGAAAAGGCAATACTATGCAGTGAGGCTACTCCAATTGGTCTAATAGTCCGTGGTCCATAATTATGTTTTTGGGGAGCCTCAGATGATTCAAATTTCATGTTAAATTCAGGATAAATATTTTTAGAGAACCTTTTTGGTTATTGGTTTTCTACTATACAATTATTGACAAAATCCAATAGTTTCTACTTTCACTTCAGAAAAAACTTATATTTATGAACATTTGAATACTTGTTAAATAAGTTTATTCTAAGTCAATATGAGGTAAGGTTATGACTATATATTATTGAGTGATTTTATATCAAAAAATAGTTCTTTTGTGGCTATGTGAGAAAAATTTCCGGAAAATCATAAAGTTTTTCATTCTTATTTGGAATGACTATACATCTGAAAAGCTTTCCGTAGGACTCATCCGTGATAGAGAAGCAATAGCGGAAAAATATTAAAAAATACTAACCCCCCTCTGTTTTTAACTCCCCTGCCAGGAAGTCCCGCGCTCTTCAATCAGGAGAGCTTCGCAGTGAAAGCCAGGGCCTATATGTGTGGTTCATACAGATTTCCCATTATATCTGTTGACAATTATATATACAGTCATTAAAATAGGGCACATACATAACACCCCTTTTAGAAAGGGATGGGTTAGAGACTTGTTTATCTATACAGGGAAACGGCATCACCTCATCTAAAAACTGCGATTTAGGGCTTCCCTGGCCGAAGGGGGTCCCGTTGTCACGTAAGCGCAACGTCGCAAGTATATCACTATAGAACCCATTTGGAATCTATATTAATTGGATAAGCCTTAAAATTTGTCCTTATGTAAAAAAAATGTAAGTTTCTCCATAATCAACTTTCTAGAGCTGGAAGTCACTTGACAAAATTTAATATAGTTAAGCTTTTTCCCGTCTAACTACTTAAATTTGGCGATATGGCCATAGATAAATCATATTATTCTGGGGAAAGTATTAAGTGCCCTATTAGGCACTCTCCCATAGCAATAGTGAGTAGTGGGGAGTATAGCTCAGGGGAAGCACTTTTCCCACTCACTGGATCCTGAGCTTGAGTTTTCCCTTCCTCCCCATGCTGAAAAGTCCTCACGCCTCCATCTCTTTTGTCAATTACTATGGACTACTACCCCTTACTATAATGGCATCCGTCTGTCGTCAGCCCTGTTTGTTATAAAACCACAAAAAGGTTTTTAGTAGCTTAATATGTCTAGCTAATAAGTATAGTAATGTTTAAAATTATTACATTAATTCCTAGTTCATTTATAATCATTGGCTTATTTGGTAATCAAGCCTTACCCGAAACTATTGATGTGGATAAGTTGTTGAATAAGACTTCATTAAAGGTTCACAAGAGGGAAATTTCATCATTCAAAAAATCTAAATTTTCAGATGAATTAACTCCTAAATTGATTGATAAACATGGAGAGGAAAAAGCTGTACCAAAGAGTTCAATATCTCAATTAAAAAAAACAGAACAGATTAAATTAATCACAAATTCAAAAACTTATCTTCGAGAAAAAAACATTACACAAATACAAACATTAACGCCTAATTTATCTAATACTCAGCACATACTTATTCCCTTTGAAATTGTTAATACTTTAATTCCCAGCCAACCAAGTTATTCCCAAAATACTCAAAATTCACCAAGGCCACTAGAAAATCCTAGACCAGATCCAAATCGCGATCGCTTTCTCCAACCCCTACCCCAACCAACCAAACCTGAAACCCCCAGAGAAAAGGAACTCGAAAGACCAACACCAATCCTACCTCTGCCAAAAGATCCAGATCAGCAAATTACCGTGCAGAAAGTTTTAGTATCAGGGAGTACAATTTTAACTCCACAAGAAATTAATACTCTTGTTGAACCATTAGAAGGGCGTTTAGTCACTGTATTAAAACTTAGGCAAATAGCAGATCAAATTACCGAAATCTATCTAGATCGTGGTTATGTTACCTCAAGAGCAATTCTACCCTCCCAAAATATTGGGGACGGAATAGTTGAGATTAAAGTTATAGAGGGCATTTTGGGAGAAATCCAAATTGAAGGCACAAAAAGATTACACAATTCCTATATAGAGAGTCGGATACGACTTGGAGAGAGAAAGCCATTAGACAGTGCTAGGCTAGAAAAAAAATTACGGTTACTCCGGGGTAATCCTTTATTTGAAAATCTTGAAGCTAGTTTACGACAAAGTGAAATAGATGGGGAAAGCATTCTCATTATTCGTGTCACAGAAAAAAAACCCTTAGAGTTGAGTATGAGTGTTGATAACTATTCTTCTCCTAGTGTCGGTTCTGAACGAACTGGTTGGACTGCACTACATCGTAACTTAACTGGGCGGGGTGATTTGTTTGTGGCATCTTATAATACCACTAGGCTATTTGATGATGAATCAGATGTCTTTGACTTTATTTATAATTTGCCTATTAATGCTATGAATGGTACTTTACAGGCAAGAGTCGCACCTAACAGTAATAGAATTGGCCAAGAATTTTTGAAAGAAGATTTGAAGATTACTGGCACGACAGATGTATATGAGTTTAGTTACCGTCAACCTATATTGAGAAATCCTCAACAAGAATTTGCTTTGTCTCTCGGTTTAAGTTATCAGCGCACAAAGAATTTCCTTAATGATGAACTTTTGAATTTTGCCGATCCAAACAATACTGAGGATGATGGTATTAATAGCACTACTGTGATTAGGTTGGGACAAGATTATGTTCGTCGAGACCCTCTAGGTGCTTGGGCTTTGCGATCGCAATTCAATATTGGTACTGGTTTATTTGATGCTACTGTCAGGAAGGATCCCCAACCTGATGGACATTTCTTGAGTTGGCTAGGCCAAGTACAAAGAGTGCAAAGATTAAGTAATAATCATTTATTGATTGTCCAAGGAGATTTACAATTGTCCTCAACTGGTATGTTGCCATATCAACAATTTATTATTGGTGGTGGTCTGTCTTTACGGGGCTATGGACAGAATGTCAGGTCTGGAGATAGTGGTTTCAGATTTTCTATTGAGGATAGAATTACAGTCTATCGCGATGAGTTCGGTATGCCATTGATACAGTTTACTCCTTTCATAGACATAGGAGCGGTTTGGAATGATGGTAGTAATCCTAACAATGAATCTCTACCAGACGAAAGATTTTTGGCGGGAGCTGGAATAGGTTTAATTTGGCAAATTCTACCCCAGGTAGATCTACGTTTGGACTATGGTTTGCCTTTGATACACTTAGATGATCGTCGCAATAATGCTCAAGATTCTGGATTTTATTTCAGCGTAATTGTTCGACCGTTATGAATGAACTCAGAACTCAGAACTGAGAAATTAAAAGGTAGTCTTGTATAATAAGTATTTTGCTTCTCCCCATCAATCAAGTTAAACCAACACTATGACTGCCAACAAATGTTTAACAATACACAGTAGTCAAGTTATCTACTGAAAAGAAAATCTTGTTTTAGCTTTTAGTGCTACATCAGGACTTACGTATTGCTTCTATATGTGGTGTATTTATGATGAAAATTTTCTGATATTTACACTACAATTAGTGTCTTTGCGTAAGTCCTGTACATATGTCACCTTAGTTCTCAGCAATCACAGAAGTTAATTAGTCAGACCCAGCTTAGTGGTTAATTCTTAGGCATTTGACCAGTTATAGTAGTCTGGCACCACCACTCCTAACTACTTCTTTGATTAGTAGCAATAGATCCCAAACTATAAACCCGTTAAAGGAACTCAGAACTAAGAAGTTAAGAAGTAATTTTCAAGCAACAGATATCTGGCCTCTTCCTTCAACCAAGTTATACCCCTCAGCAATGCCCATAACTTATTGTTATAAAAATTAACCTTGATTGATTATTCACCTTAATAATCGAATTTACGATAAGCTCATCATTCAACATAAAAATAAAGCAGATATAAATTATAGTCTTAAAGTCTCTGATAACTTAGATCTCAGCAAAAAAAAAATTTCTGAATATATGCTGTAGATTTTTTTTAATATTGTAACTATTTGTATTTTAAACTTTTAACAAAGTTGTTAATAAAAACAAAATTTAGATTAATAAATACTAATCATCGAAAAAATAAATTTTAGAAATAATTAAAATTAAATAATTACTTTTACAACACCTTATAAATTTTTAAGCCCTTTATTTTATGCTGAAGTTAGACAATAATTTCATTGAGAAGCCAAAAAAACATATAGATAGTACTACGCAAATAGGGCGTGGACATTGATAAATGCTAAAACTCAGTCAGAGATGACTTCTGACTTCTGACTATGGACTAAATTTGAGCTTAGTATTAAAAGTTCTTATAGCCCTACTAAAGAATTATTAGGAGAAAAAAAGTGAAACTATCAGTATACGGAAAAGGTGGGATTGGTAAATCCACAACAAGCTGCAATATCTCAGTTGCCTTAGCCAAGCGTGGTAAAAAAGTTCTACAAATTGGTTGTGACCCAAAACACGACAGTACATTTACCCTCACAGGATTTCTGATCCCCACAATTATTGACACTTTGCAAGAAAAGGACTACCATTATGAAGATATTTGGCCAGAAGATGTCATTTATAAAGGCTATGGTGGTGTAGACTGTGTAGAAGCAGGTGGACCTCCGGCCGGAGCAGGTTGTGGTGGCTACGTTGTTGGCGAAACAGTAAAGTTACTCAAAGAATTAAATGCCTTTGACGAATACGACGTAATCCTATTTGACGTATTGGGTGACGTAGTTTGTGGTGGTTTTGCAGCTCCACTAAACTATTCAGACTACTGTATGATTGTCACAGATAATGGCTTTGATGCCCTATTTGCGGCTAACCGCATTGCAGCCTCTGTCAGAGAAAAAGCTCGTACTCATCCCCTACGCTTAGCTGGCCTAATAGGCAATCGCACATCTAAGCGGGATTTAATCAATAAATATGTAGAAGCTGTACCAATGCCAGTACTGGAAGTTCTACCACTGATTGAAGATATTCGAGTTTCTCGTGTCAAAGGCAAAACATTGTTTGAGATGGCCGAAACGGATCCTTCTCTGCAATACGTTTGTAGTTATTATCTGAATATCGCTGACCAAATTCTGGCTCTGCCAGAGGGAGTAGTACCCAACGAGTCCCCTGATCGTGATTTGTTCTCCCTGCTATCTGATTTCTACTTAAATCCCAGTAAACCTCGAGTTATTTCAGAGGATGAAGAGCTTGACCTGATGATGGTTTAATAGATTTAGCTCTTCTCAGGATAAGGAATATAAAAAATCATGGTTTTCTTTAAAGAATTATCAACGTCCCTAAAACAGAAATGGTTAGAGTATTACCAAAAAAATCGCTCTTGGTTAATACTCCATATGACACAACAAAATACAGTTCATACTCCTGATGGAGGGAGGAGGCCTTTGTCATACCTTATCCTGGGAATACTCAATGCCCTGGAACCAGAATTAGAAGCATTAATGTTACCTTTTTCTAAACTTAAGGCCGATGCAGATAGTTTAATAGAGGTTTTAGGCTTAGATTTTGACCCTGACATTGCCATAGGTAAAAAACCTGATTTTTCTCTAGATAAATCAACACCTATGGATACAGATGGAACAGGTGAAGATGTTCAGGAGTCACCAGGGGTAAATCAACCACTTATGCCAGATACAATTGAGGATTCCGATGATTTAGGTACTACTGCTGCTGCTGCAATTACTGGGGCAGCTGCTGTAGCTGGAGGAGTAGCATTGGCGGCAGGATTGGATCAAGACTCGGATGATTTACTCAATAATGACCAAAGTGAGTCAGACTTGGAACTGGAAAGTGATGATGATTTAGACCTAGAAATAGAAGCAGATGATGGGTTGGATATAGGACTAGATTCTGATTCACAAACAGATGATGGGTTGGATATAGGACTAGATTCTGATTTACAAGCAGATGATGAGTTGGATATAGGACTAGATTCTGATTTACAAGCAGATGATAATTTACCTAGTATTGACCTTGAAAACTTGGATGAGAATAGTCCTAACAATCTCGATCCAGGCAAAGATAACTCCAATTTTCTGGCAGAAGATATTCCCGAGTCATTCAATGTATCGGCTAAGTTGGATGAGTTAGGATTGGATGAGCTTGATGATGGTGTAATATTTGATCAAGATTCCTCAGATAAAACTACTGCTGATATAGACCTTAGTGAATTAGGAGATGATTTGTCTTCTGATGATTTGGAAGACTTTGATTTTGACCTGGATGGAGAAAGCTTAGGTTTAGATGAAGCCGATCTGGATTCTTTAGCAGGAGATAAAAAGTCTTATAATGATGATCTTGAAGGTTTATTAGGTTGAGTACCAGGAATTAAATAGGAACCAATAACCAAAGCTTGTTCCAATTTTTGATCTAAAGATCATAAATATATCTTTTAATTAGAGAATAAGAATCTCTAAATTGTGGTTCTAAAAACAACTACAATACTGATTCTAGCAAAACACTTGAGTTTTTTGAAGGGCATCTACCAGATATTCAAAACTCTCAAAACTGGTTTATCCCATTGCTTTGTATTACCTTAAAATTCATGACTTTGGTCTTGGGAGTAGTTAATCATGCTTTTGCTTATTGAAATAGTATAGTAATCAAAGCAAAGAACTCGGATATTTCTAAATTTTCAAACTTACTCATAGATTGCATTGCAAGTAGCTCACTTATGCTTATGGCGCACTCTGCATCCAGTAGGGATTATTTGACTAAAAAAACTAGAAATTACAAAAAATGTAATGTGTCAATGCTTAATCAAATAGTATAGTTATTACCTTGAATCATAACTATTATAGCTTCAATATAAATTAAGAAAAGGTCGTTACGGTATTAATATCTAAATTCCTACCAGCTGATAAAACCACTGTAGCAATATTTGATCAAATTGGTATAGGTATTTCTATGTCTGAATGCTTTGTAAATATCTATAAATCAGCTTAAGTCAAAACTATTGCCTATAAAGCAATAGGGTTGAATTCAGGACAAAACTATTATGCTATGGAGCTATTAAATTAGCTTTTCAGATTACAGAAGTGCAACAAAATCCTTAACTAAATCCTATGGGGCTATAAAGAATTTGAAATTTATCAAAGTCCTAACACTCTATAATTCTAAGGTTCTAGTCTTTCATGGTTAATATCAAACTTTTTTATAGTATGATAAGCTAACTTTTACCATTCCCAAGCATTGATATAACTCAAAAAATATTCACAAATAGGAGTGTTTTTTTATGACTAATACTATTCAATCTGAAGCTTTAACTTTTGAGTGTGAAACTGGCAACTATCATACTTTTTGCCCGATTAGTTGTGTATCTTGGCTTTATCAAAAAATAGAAGATAGTTTCTTCTTAGTAATAGGCACTAAGACCTGTGGTTATTTCCTGCAAAATGCAATGGGAGTAATGATTTTTGCTGAACCTCGTTATGCTATGGCTGAGTTAGAAGAAGGTGATATTTCAGCTAAGTTAAATGATTATGATGAATTGAAGCGTTTATGTTTACAAATTAAGCGTGACAGAAACCCCAGTGTAATAGTTTGGATTGGCACTTGTACTACTGAAATTATTAAAATGGATTTAGAAGGTTTGGCTCCTAAACTAGAGTCAGAAATTGGCATTCCAATTGTGGTTGCTCGTGCTAATGGTCTGGATTATGCTTTTACTCAAGGGGAAGATACTGTTTTAGCAGCCATGGCAGCTCGTTGTCCGAAAAAAGTTTTAGAAATAGAAAAAGAAGAAAAAAATGGCATACAAAAACTATTAAGTTTTGGCAGAAAAAAAGAGGAAGTTGCTGCGGAAAAACCTGAGTATGTTAACCATCCACCTTTGATTTTATTTGGCTCTTTGCCAGATCCAGTTGTAACTCAATTAACTTTAGAATTGAAGAAGCAAGGAATTAAGGTTTCTGGTTGGTTACCTGCGAAACATTATACAGAATTACCAGTTATTGAAGAGGGGTATTATGTGGCAGGTGTTAATCCTTTCTTAAGTCGTACTGCTACTACTTTAATGCGTCGTCGGAAGTGTAAATTAATTGGTGCGCCATTCCCCATAGGTCCTGATGGAAGTAGGGCTTGGATTGAAAAGATCTGCTCTGTTTTTGGTCTTGAACCTCAAGGTTTGGCAGAAAGAGAAAAGCAAATTTGGAATAATTTAGAGGACTATATTCAGTTAATTCGTGGTAAGTCTGTCTTCTTTATGGGAGATAATTTGTTGGAGATTTCTTTGGCTCGTTTTTTGATTCGTTGTGGGATGACTTGCCCAGAAATAGGTATTCCTTATATGGATAAAAGATATCAAAAGGCTGAGTTAGAAATGTTGGAAAAAACTTGTCAGGAAATGGGTGCGCCTTTGCCAAAGATTATTGAGAAACCTGATAATTATAATCAGATTCAAAGGATTTATGAATTAAAGCCAGATTTGGTGATTACTGGTATGGCTCATGCTAATCCTTTGGAGGCACGGGGGATTAATACTAAGTGGTCGGTTGAATTCACTTTTGCTCAAATTCATGGGTTTACAAATGCTCGTGATATCCTGGAATTAGTAACTCGTCCTTTGCGTCGAAATAATGCTTTGAAAGATTTAGGTTGGGATAAGTTAGTTAAGGAAGAAGCTAAGGTTTAATTGACAGATTTTTGGGTAGGAAAAATTCCTAAGTTGTAGACTTTGGTGACTAAAATAGTAGGGTAGGTTTTACTGGCTCTACTAATTTTTTTTATAAGGTGGAAAATTTTCATCTTATTCACAGATTTAGGTGTTAGGTGTTAGGTGTTAGGTGTTAGGTTTTAGGTGTTAGGTATTAGGTATTAGGTGTTAGGTGTTAGGTTTTAGGTGTTAGGTGTTAGGTGTTAGGTTTTAGGTTGGAAAATTAACAAACTGATAACATCTTACTACCAAATTTATTGATTTTGGCCACACCCTTAAATCTCGATAACTTTTGACTTCAATTATTTTTTATCTTTGCTGTTAAACGGAAACCTGAAACCACCAAACCTGCTAAAACTTAACACATGGATTAGTGGGTAAGGTCAGTTATTAATTATTAAAAGGAAAAACTATGGGGTGTTAGGTGTTAGGTGTTAGGTGTTAGGTGTTAGGTGTTAGGTGTTAGGTGTTAGGTGTTAGGTGTTAGGTGTTAGGTATTAGGTGTTAGGTGTTAGGTGTTAGGTTGAAAAATTAACAAACTGATAACATCTTACTACCAAATTTATTGATTTTGGCCACACCGTTAAATCTCGATAACTTTTGACTTCAATTATTTTTTATCTTTGCTGTTAAACTGAAACCTGAAACCACCAAACCTGCTAAAACTTAACACATGAATGAGTGGGTAAGGTCAGTTATTAATTATTAAAAGGAAAAACTATGGAAGGATTGAGAAGAATTGTTACGGGACATAATGCTGATGGTAAATCAATAGTAATAATTGATGGGCCACCTGTAAGACAAATAACTGATAGTGAGGAACTCGGAGGACTATTTGAAATATGGAACACTGATGGAAATCAAATAAATACTCTTGATAAAATTGATAGAGCTGATACTGATTTCGATGTAACTTACTAAAGGATAAAGGTTTTGAGATTAACTATAGTAAAGTCATTCCTGAACATATTTTTCCCTGGAACAAGTATGTATTGTATCCTCAAAATCAAGTATTTTATTATC
>JAKQYE010000140.1:0-10614 GCA_023356605.1 Trichodesmium sp. MAG_R02
TTAGGTGTTAGGTGTTAGGTGTTAGGTATTAGGTGTTAGGTATTAGGTGTTAGGTTTAAAATTTAACGAATTGATAAGATATTACTACCAAATCTATAGATTTTTGCCACGCCGTTAAATCTTGATAACTTCATTTGCCATAAATATGCTGTAACTAATTTTGCATAAGCACTTACTAATGATTTCTGTCGCACCGTCAAATCTCTATAAATTTTTATTTCCATTATTTTCTATATTTGCTGTTAACCTAAAACCTGAAACCTGAAATCTGAAAACTCAAATCTGAAAACTCAAATCTGAAACCTGAAATCTGAAAACTCAAATCTGAAACCTGAAATCTGAAACCTGAAATCTGAAAACTCAAATCTGAAACCTGAAATCTGAAAACTCAAATCTGAAACCTAAAACCTAAAACCTAAAACCTAAAACCTAAAACCTAAAACCTAATATTAAGTCTCAATAGAAACTGTAGCCAAACCAGCATAATCTCGAGTATTAGTCCTACCAATTATATAAACATCAATTTCAACTTCACCAACTTTATAGACTTTTAAATCACTTAAATATTCCTGCATTGTATTAACAAGTTCTTGATATCTTTTAACCATCTCAGACTCTTCAGGATCATGCCAACTTTTAGGTGTAATTGCCCCTTGAAAAAAAACATCAAATTCTATAATTTTAATTGGAGTATCCAAAGTATGTTTAGTAATTTTCAAAACAACTTCATTATTCAGTGAAACTTTTTCACCAAATTCCCAGATAAAAACTTCAAAGGGATAATCAGATTCACTGTTCCATAGTAAACCCTTTACCGCTTCATATAATAGCTCAAAAACTTCTAAATTAGTCATAGAGATTTACCAACTTTCTTCTTACTTATTCCCTTCTCAATAGTTTATTGAGGTGAAATATCTAACCCACGTTTACCACCCCAACTTTCAACAATTTTATCATTTCTCCAATAATAGCTATTTATAATCATAATCCTAATGTTGCTTAGGCATAATCATATTAATTCTCAATAGTTGCTCATTAATATTTTTTTTGTGAAGACTGCGATCGCAATTTCAATTATCAGTTATCAGTTGTCAAATTTAAATTTCAAAACTGGGAACATCAAGTAATATTAATACTTAAGCTTTTTCCTGCTTTTTTTGATTATAAGTTGTCTAAAATACAATCATAAACTGTAAAATGGAGCGATCGCTTATGACAATGACCATGACAGAAAAAATCCTGGCCAAAGCATCAGGAAAATCTACCCTTAACCCTGGAGAAAACATTTGGGTCAAGGTTGATGTATTAATGACCCACGATGTTTGTGGTCCTGGCACCATCGGTATCTTCAAGCGAGAATTTGGTGAAAATGCCAAAGTTTGGGACAAGGAAAAAATTGTCCTAATACCAGACCACTATATTTTTACTGCCGACGAACGGGCCAACCGCAACGTAGATATTTTGCGAGACTTTGCCCAAGAACAAAACATCAAATATTTCTACGACATTATTGAACGGTCAAATTTCAAAGCCAACCCAGACTACAAAGGAGTTTGCCATGTAGCCCTGGCCCAAGAAGGTCATACTCGTCCGGGAGAAGTCCTATTTGGCACCGACTCCCATACTTGTAACGCAGGAGCTTTTGGAGAATTTGCTACAGGTATCGGCAACACAGATGCTGCCTTTATTGCAGGCACAGGTAAACTATTGGTCAAAGTGCCAGCAACTATGCGCTTTGTCTTAAATGGGGAAATGCCCAATTATTTATTAGCAAAAGATTTAATATTGCAAATTATTGGAGATATTTCTGTATCAGGTGCTACTTATAGAACAATGGAATTTGCTGGGGAAACTGTTGGACAAATGACCATGGAAGAACGGATGACCCTATGCAATATGGTTATTGAAGCGGGGGGTAAAAATGGAGTTATTGCTCCCGATGAGATTACCTTTGAATATTTGCGGGGTAGGACCGATAAACCATTTGAGTCATTTTATTCTGATGAGAATGCCAAATTTTATAGCGATCGCTCCTACGATGTCACAAAATTAGAACCTGTAGTAGCTAAACCCCATTCTCCAGATAATAAAGAACTCGCCCGTAACTGTCAAGATGTAAAAATTGACCGAGTTTATATTGGTTCGTGTACTGGTGGAAAAACTTCCGACTTTCTTCACGCAGCGAAACTTATTAAAGGTCATAAAGTGAAAGTTCCGACTTATTTAGTACCAGCAACTCAGAAAGTTTATGAGGATTTATTTATAATAAAACATGATGGTAAAACTCTCTCAGAAATATTTTTAGATGCTGGTTGTATTGAACCGGCCGCTCCATCTTGTGCCGCTTGTTTAGGGGGACCAAAAGATACGTTTGGGCGATTAAATGAACCAGAAATTTGTGTTTCTACAACTAATCGTAATTTTCCTGGTAGAATGGGAAATAAACAGGCACAAGTTTATTTAGCTTCTCCCTATACAGCAGCAGCTTCAGCTTTAACTGGACATGTTACTGACCCAAGAAAATTTATGTAAATTTCCTACTAGATGAAACTTTTTTTGTATCTTTGTAAATCAAGAATTTTTGAGTTATTTAGAAACCATAGTACTCAGCAAAGATGTTAAGATTCCATCATCAATGTTCTGATATTTCCTATTACCTTACAACCCAAATTTATGCTTCTAACCAAAAGAGGTAATGCCATAGGAGGTAGGGATAATTAATAGGAAAAAAAGGTTTAAAAATACAGAATAAACTTAGAGTTAAAGGGGATTAAAATCCCCTAGAAATTTCAAAGAGTCCAACTACCTGTTTTTTCGCTTTACTTTTACTCTATCGAGGAAAGGATAATTATATATGTCAATCCTAAATAGTTTGTAAAATTTGATTACAACCCTAAAGTTTTTTCTCATATCTCATACTAAATCCGGTTTAGAAAAAAGCTATATTATAAAGGTAAGGTACTTATACTGAAAGGTTACAGAGGAATTTTAAAAAGATACTTTGGATAAGCAAATTTGGTATAATTATCCAATTGCTAGTTTAACATTTTACAGCAGTTTTCATGTCGGTAGACCACAGAGCAGAACTTTTTGCTACGGGACATCAAACGCATTTTTGTTATGTAACGTCTCTACAATATTTTGGTTATTCCATTGTATTTATCAATTTGAAAAGGGCTATAAGACATCGCATAAGCTAATAGTTTGTCTATCACTAAAAGATAGGCAAATAAATTCTCAAAGCACCGACTTACAGACCTTTTAAATTCTATAAATCAGTCATTTTTTAGTTAAAAGAGCACTGATGATACAAAATAAAAGTTAACTTTTCAATCATTCCAATTCATAACTAAATTCACTAACGCCCTAAATCCTAAGACCAATTTTTCCAGGGATTTTTCGATAAACTAGAATTATAATATCTCTGATCGTGAGAAACTTCCTCTCCTAACCATTCAGGCAATTCAACAGTTTGATTTTCATCATCAAGTTCAACTTCAGCCAAAATTAAACCTTGATTCTCCCCGGCAAACTCATCAACCTCCCAAACAAATTTACCATGATGAACCTGATATCTAACCTTTTCAATTAAAGGCGAAGTACATAAACTATTCAACATTTCTTCAGCATCTTTGAGTGGAATCTCGTACTCATATTCTGCTCTAGAATTACCCAAACGAGGTCCTTTAATAGTCAAATAACCTCGATCCCCTACCACTCTTGCTCTTAGTGTTATACCATATTCCGTATACATATATCCTTGACGATAAACCTTTCCAACAGCTTGATTTCGCCATCCATTGCCTCTAACTAAAAACTTTCGTTCTATCTCTATTGCCATTTCAATACTTCAGAAATCTTGAGAATTAACATAACGTATAATGATCATAATTGTAATGGGAGTTTCCGGTGCTGGAAAATCTACTATCGGAAAATTATTAGCCAAATCTCTAGATTGGCATTTTTTTGATGCAGACTCTTTTCACTCCCAAGCTAATATCAAAAAAATGAGCAATGGAATACCTTTAAATGATGCTGACCGAATTCCTTGGCTAGAAAAAATACTAAATGCAATTGATCAATGTTTAGGAGAGAATAAAAACGCTGTTTTAGCTTGTTCTGCTCTTAAACAAACTTATCGTGATTACTTAGTAAGAAACACAAAAGATTTCAAAATCGTCTACTTAGAGGGGTCTTTTAATTTATTAGTCCAAAGACTAACAACTAGAAAGAATCACTTTATGAAACCTGAAATGCTTCAGAGCCAATTTGACATTCTTGAGGAACCAAAACAAGCCATAATAGTAGATGCCGCGAAATCTCCAGAAGAAATTGTTAATCTAATATGCAAAACTTATAAAGATATAACTGCTCTAGGGAGTAAATCTAATCCTAGGTAAATGGTGAAAGAGTTCATTGAATTAACATAGAATCTAACACCTAAAACCTAAGAACTAAAACCTTTCCTTTACTTCAAAAAACGACTAGCTAGTCCCATCATATCAGCAATATCAACATCTCCATCTCCGTCAGCATCCAAAAAACTATTTAAAACATTATTAGATCCTTGCTCAGGATTTTGAGTATCATTACCAGTTTTTAATAGATTGAGAATTACCGGAACCAAAGTAGGTAGTAAACCCTGAATTTGTGAGGCACCAAAACCTGTTTTTTCAGATATACTTTGAACAATATCAGTGATTTGACCAGGGGAAAATAGAGAAGCAACTGCCAGGGGGTTGGCAGTTGTACCTGCAAATTGATTGATAATTTCTTGAACTCCTGTACTACCTGACTCTTCGCGTTTCTGTTGCAAAGCTGAACGTACATGACCGCCCAAAATTGTCGTAGCAGCTTGAGTAAGGCCAGTATTACCTCCTTCACCACCACTTAATTGCTGTACTGTATCAAGAATATTACTTAATTGGTTACTACTGCCCTCTTGATTAGGATTATTAATAGCACCGAGCATTTGATCGAAAAGTCCCATATTTTTTAATTCTAAGTTTACAAAAGGTCCAGAGAGTATTTTGGCCTCACTGAACTATTAATATATATTCCATGTTAACTATTTGACATACTCTCGGCAATTAGGTGAAGAGATTCTGCTTCATGAAACCTATACAAACCTAGACAGGCTTGCTGTTCAATTCCTTCTTCAATCAAGGGAGACGGCTCCTTCTTGTCCACAGGCGTTCACCGATAAGCTATCGGCATTTTTTGTCCAATTTTCGAGATTGATTGGCGCATTCAAGTCCTGAAATAGGAATTCTTGGGTACTAGAGCCCACTTAAATTAAACACCTTGTGATATCTAATCCATAGCTAACTTTATTTCCAAGCATTTGTTCCACCCAAAAGCCTGTGAACCTATGCCCTAGATTGACATCCTCCCGACCCTGCTCTTACTGGAAAAGACAGGACTCCCGCTTCATCGCAGTTAGGGGCTTTCTGCTTCATAGCACTTGCCCTCCGAGATTTACTCTCTTCAGGTATAAAGACCGCGACCCAGACCAACAGTGGCGGCCCAGCAGCCAAAATGTTTAAAATGGGTGTTTATGTCCCTGTTATGGTGACTAGCGCATTTAGGACAGTCCCATCCCATAATATTTAAAGGTATAGCCATTTCAAATAAGAATGGAAAACTTTTGCTGCTGAAACGCGAGTTATAGCAAGAAATACTTGTCTCAATCTAAATCAAAATAACTATAATTCTTATACTACATGACCACAATTAGAGCAGAGTTACACTTTCGTCAAATTATGCTATACCCTTAAGAACAATGGCTTAAACCTAATTTTTTGGTAAATGGCTATCTAAAAAAGTTTCTATTTCCTTAGCAGTAGGTTGAGCCGTAATTGCTCCTAATTTAGTGGTAGTTAGAGCTCCCACAGCACTAGCATAAGTAACAATTTGTTTTGCTACTCCTGGTTGTTGTAAACGGCGAATACCATATTGGCGCAATTGATGTATAAAACCTGCTACAAAGCCGTCTCCGGCACCAGTAGTATCTATAACATCTAGTGAAAAAGCAGGTACCTTTCCTTCATTCTCTGACAAGTAATAAGTACAACCTTGATTACCCGCAGTTACTAATATACCTTCTACTGAATCTAATCTATAGTTAATTATACTAGGATCGGTAGAGTCAAACAGCCACTTAGCTTCTTCTAGAGAAAGCTTGACAAAATCAACTCTTTTTAGTAGGGAATGTATTAGTACTTTGGCATCATCAGGATTAGGCCAGAATAAAGGACGCCAATTAACATCTACCATAATTTTAAGATGATATTGGTCAGCCAAATCAAGAGCTTGATAAATAGTTTGTCTAGTTTCAGGATAAGCTAGTCCTATAGTTCCTAGGATTAAAAATTCACCATTCAAAAACAAAGATTCTGGCATAAGTTCAGCTTTGAGGTAGGTATCGGCAAACTCTTTTGTGGCCTGTTTTCCGAAATCGGCAAATTCACGTTCCCCATTTATAGAACGTAAGACGTAGACCTTTCGTGTTGGTGCATAAGGATGTTCCTGAATACCTGAAGTATCTACCCCTATCTCCCGTAAAAGTTGTACCAGTTTTTTACCTTCTTTATCCTCACCCACAGAACTGATCAAAGCTGCAGAAGTACCCAACTTTACCAAACCAGAGGCAACATTAGCAGGTGCGCCACCAGGGTAGGTTGTCCAAGACTCCACTTGATTTAAAGTTTTCTCAAGTTGGTCGGCTAGACAATCAAATAAAATTTCACCAAGGCAAATGGCATAGGGATGAGTCATATTGATTTGAGTATGGTAAACATATAAATATAAGATTATTAATGAGTTTGATTACTATCAAAATCAGAAACTTCTTTAGATATTAATAACAAAAAGAAATTTCTTCCACTATTAGGAAGCTTTCTTATAGTTTTACCACTTAAATAAATTAAGACTTACTTTTAACCTCCATATGTGACGTAGGCCTATGCAAGTTGTCTATGATGTTATAGTCATTTTGATTTAGACTGAGACAAGTATTTCTTGCTATAACTCGCGTTTCAGCTTTCCTATTTTAGCTAAGTCGACCATTAGTTGGCCAAATTGAAATCCACTCTTTGTAAATCTTGGGTTGGCAATGACATTCTCTTCTTAAATTTAGGAGGTCTTATAGGTTTACCTTTTCTGTTGCCTTGAGTTGATTTAAAAAAATTTTGATAAGCTTGGGTATTACATCGTTTAAAGATTGCTGTAGTGGCAAGGGCAAAAAACAACTGATAGCTAAACTCTTTCTGAGGTCTTTTTTGCCTGAGTAGTAAACTGTTTTTCTAGTTCATAACTAGTCGGTTTTTTGTTTCCTAGTTTGTACTTTTCCACCAGAGCAAGCTAGACTATCATTCCAGACAAGGCGGACTGGTGTTTTTGTCCCAATGTTGGATATATACGGTACTTAAACCTGGCTTTCATAGAATGACTTTTGAACTAAAAAGCAACTAAGGACATAACCTGTGGAAAAAAATCAACTAAAAAGTCGCCCACTTATGGATAAGGCTTTAAACCCAATTTTTCGGTAAGTTCTGTAGATTTCATTAACGTGATTTTCGTTAAAATCTCCCTAAAATTAAAATTAAGCAAATATACAGATATGATTATAATAAGTTCAGATATTCAAAATACATATAGCATATAGGAAAAGTTAATGACTCGTTGCAAGTGCAAGTCTAAAGCCCATATACCCCTTTCTGAAAGAGAACTACAAGTTCTGGAGCTAGTAGCGGATGGGTTAACCAATGAAAAAATAGCCGAGAAGCTAAAAATTAGCAAGCGAACGGTAGACAACCATATTAGTAATATTCTTAGTAAAACTTCAACTCATAACCGAGTCGAACTGGTTCGCTGGGCTTTACTGTGGGGAAAAATATGTTTGGATAATATCAATTGTTGTCAAGTCAAACAGCTAACTAAATAGTTGCTACATCCTAACTCAATAGTATTAAATGATGCTTCACTACCCTCAACAGTCTTGTAAACAGCTATTATGTTAGCATGGCGATGTTAGTAATGCTCGTCAGATACTTAGGGAATTAGACCCAACATAGTCCTTCAATAGGTAAATACTAGAATGGAGATTGGGAAACACAAAAAACAACGTTATCAAATTAGCTGCAAGGGACTACCACTCGCAGTATATAAAGAAGTAGCAGCTCATTTACGCCAAGTAGGCAAAGTACAAGTAGGTTTATTTTCTCCTCCTTCCTCAGAGCTATTTGACTACAACAAAAGCCAAGTAGGAGGATTATGGTTGGAGTATCCTGAAGATGCTGAAGATGCCATTATTCAAAAAACTAGGCAAATATTGGCCTATTATGAGGGAATATTTGGTTATTGGGAAATAAATTAGATGATAGATAGTCAGACAATCGTGGCTTTTATTATCATCCTTTTTTTGATTTTTTAGTCATATTGCTTTGATATCTGGCCTCAAAATCTCTTGAAATATTAAATTAAATTCTTAATTAAGGAACAGGGAACTAAGATTTAATTCTGGCTTGATTAATAAAGCTGTGACTCCACACCAAAAGTAATAGCTGACGAGACCGGCTGAATGCTTAGCATAAAAAATGTTACTATGCCACCAATACCATCTTATTTAATACCTTTAATAATTACTTTAGTGATTGTACCATCTTTTGTAGCTATTTTATTAAGGATGGTACTTTATTTTGACCTAACAAATCAGGGAAATAAAGTTAGGAAACTTATTAATCAGCAGTTAGTAAATAACAAGCCCAGACTTGTCAAATATTTAGAGGACAGATTTGCTGATGCTAGTAGTAAATTAGAGCAAGTTAATACAGGAGCATTAATAGACCAGGTTTATAGTAGACAGCAATTATTAGGATTAGTTTCTTATACACAAATAGAATATTTTTGTAGAATTTTACCCAATCTACTTGTATCTTTCGGATTATTAGGTACTTTTATTGGTATTACTATTAATCTAACATCTCTGAGTCAAACAATTAGCGATACTAATGCTACTGATGTTAGTAGTTTGCTCAAGGAATTAGAAGTACCGTTACAAGGTATGGGAATTGCTTTTGTTACTAGCTTAGTAGCAATATTGTTTAGTGCTATAGTTACATTAGTTAATTTTATTTTTAATGCTAGTCTTGCCAAAACTAGATTAATCAGTTTGCTAGAAGACTATTTAGATAATATTTACTTACAAACAATCGTTGGTCAAACTCAGCTTGACAAAGTAGTAAAAGCTGTTACCTATTCCTTTGAAGGATTTTTAACAAGATTTGGTCAAACAGTTAGAGTGGGAGTAGAATCTGCTCTACAAGATAAAATTCAAGAAATTTATAATGTTAATGCTACTACAAATAAATTAGCAGAACAGACTTTTGTGAGATTAGGAGAAGCTGCTGCTACTATTGCAAAAAGTTCTCAGGATTTCCAGACAGCTTCTGATAGATTTCTAGAGGTTGCACAAATATTTGAACATAGTCAGTTTTCGCAAAAGTTAGCAAATTCTACAACGGAATTAGCTAATATTCAAAGTAATTTTTCTCAGTCTACTTCGACTCTAGCTACTGCTGTTCAGTCAATTGAAATAGTAGTAATTGAACTACAAGGATATAGTAAGAGACTAGCTAGGTTTGGAGAACAAATTAGTAATAATAATCAAACTTCATTAAGAATCTTAGAATCTCATAAAAGTAATCAAAAATCTTTTGCTGAAATGATTAGGCAATTACAGGAAGCATCACAAAGTTTTAATTTAGCTGTCGGGACTCTGGATACTTTGCAAAGAAGGGTAGTATCTAAAGCGGATAATTTAGAAGAAGTACAAATTCAAATCAAAACTTTAGTAAATGCCTTGAATAATTCTATAGATGGTATTAGTAAGGCTATTAAATCTTTAGGAGAGCAAATAACTAAAAGTATGAGTACCCAAGCTACTACTAATAATTCCCATTTAAATGTTATTGCTACAAATTTACAGGAATACATTAATCAAATGAATGGAACTAAAAATCAAATTTATCGCCTCACACAAAGTATTGATAAACTAACAAATGAATAGGCAAGTCAATTATTATTTGTAGTTTCTTACCAAGACTTTATAAAAAAACTAGTTATATTTTAGTCAAAATAGTAATATTATTTTAGTTATGAAATAGTTTAAAGTTTTAGGTAACAGGGAAGAGAGCATAGTTAAATTATCACAACTACAGTGGCTTTGGAGTTGATGAAGTAGGAAGTTTTACGAGTTTAGGCAATAGGCAATAGAGATTAGCACTAAACTGTACCTCACTATCCTCAAAAGTACTTTAATTCCTAATTGTTATTTTTCCCAAACACTTTATGGTGACTAATATAGCAGTCCGCCCATAGGTTGCAACAAATCAGAAAGTAAATAAAACTTTTAAAACTCTTACCTATTCTCTATTCCCTGTTCCCTGTTCCCTAAAAAACAGTTGGATTTTTGCCACGAATAAAATAGAATTGCTATAGTTATTTTTTCTTATCTACACAATACTCTCTATTTCTTATTCTTTGTTACAGCAATTTCTCAAGTTATAAGGTATGTATCCTGGCGGTTTTAGGGAGTAGGAAGTAGGGAATATG
>JAKQYE010000140.1:10714-16828 GCA_023356605.1 Trichodesmium sp. MAG_R02
GGAATATGCTGTATATTTATTGATACATTAAATCCTAATTTAATTATGCGTAATCGTTCACGAATTATTGAGAATAATCTGGAGCTAGAAGTTTGGCCAGCATTTACAGATTTAATGTCTAATTCTTTTATGATATTAAGTTTGTTATTACTCTTAGCTGTTATTAAATCTCTGTTTATAGAATCAATTTCTGATGCTAATCAAAATCGCGCTATCAAACTAGAACAAGAGGTTAGTAGTTTACAAAATCAACTGCAACAAAAGACAAATGAATTAATAGGTTTACAAGGACAAGTTGGAAATTTTAAAAACCAAGTTACACAACTACAAGGATTAGTAAATACTTCTAAAGGAGAATTACAGAAAAAATCAAATAGGGTGACAGAGTTAGAAGCAGAAATTAAAAAGTTGAATTCTCCACCTGTGATAATAATTAGAGATTCTAAATCTCGGAGATTTGAGTCAGGAAGTGCCGAAATATCGGGAAATTTAAAAGGTTTTATCGAGTCAGATTTAGTTAAGCAAATTGAGAATTTTGCTAAAGAATATCAGGGTTATATTGTTGAAGTAATTGGTCACACTGATGGTCAGGTAAATAAAGGAAGTACTAGTAATTTAGATACCCAGTTAGAACAGGTTGTTAAGGGTAATAAATCTGTTAGTAGTTTGACTGCAGGATCTAATGCAGATTTAGGTTTAATGCGAGCTTTAGCAGTGGTACAAAAAATGCAAAAAAATTCTCGCCTGCAAGAATTGGGTTTACAATTTAGAGCTTATTCTGCTGCACAATTGTATAATCCGATAGGAGATTATGCTGAGGCAAATCGAAATCCTGATCAGAGTCGGCGACGGATAGAAGTTCGGTTTACTCCTAGTGCAGTGGAAAGATAGCATAACATAAGTCAGAAGTCAAAAGGTAGGAATTTAAAAGTAATCTCTAATCAAAAAATCAGACCTTTTAACTCTTTTAACTATCCTTTATAAACATAAGCATATAAACAAAATAAATTACATATTGACTGCAGCTGAAATCCTTAATATCTAAACATTGCGCTTTGTAAATAATTCTGTATAGGTGCTAATTTCTGAATTTAAAACTTAACAAAAGAGAGAACTTATGCATTTACAATTAAATCTATAATCTATATTTTGGAACAGTAAATTTATTTAAAAATAGGCTTTTTTCTAATTCCCTAATTTTGTGTTTCCCTTACTATCCAGCCCCTACACCTCCCAATTTTCTTTGTCAAATAATGGTTTTAGAAGTTCCTGATAATAACGAAGAATGAAGCTAGAGGTACTGATACAGCCGTTGACCTTGTTATTAGGTACACCCACGGGGGCAAGTACCCCGCACTACATAATTTTCACTATTTACCCCGTAGATCATTTGCCCGAAATCTGCTGTAACTGATAACTAAATTGACTATGGCCAAACACAAACGAGTACTGATTCTAGGTGGCATTAGGGATAGTCTGACACTAATAGCTTTAGCTTCTACCATACCGGGATTGGAGGTAATAAACTCTCTTGCGGGCCGCACTCGTCAGTCTGTTATGGCATTCAAACCTACACGAGTTGGCGGTTTTGGTGGTGTGTCTGGTTTAATAGACTATCTACGGGAGCAAAAAATAGATTTGCTAATTGACGCAACTCACCCTTTTGCATCCAAAATCTCCTGGAATGCAGCGATCGCCGCTTCAGAACTAAATATTCCTCATCTAATGTTAGTCCGTCCTCCTTGGAAAAAGATTGAAGGGGATCACTGGTTAGAGGTTGAAAGTAACGAATTTGCTGCCAAGGTTTTACCAGGATTAGCTTCACGAATATTTCTGAGTATTGGTAGACAAGAGCTAGTAAGTTATGCTCACCTTAAAGACCTTTGGTTTTTGATGCGGATGATTGAACAACCCGAACTATATAGCCCAGTACCCCTTGGAAAAATACTGACTGAGCGGGGACCTTTTTCTCTGAAAGAAGAGCGATCGCTTTTGCAAAAGTATAAAATTGGGGCAGTCGTCAGTAAAAATAGTGGTGGTGATGCTACTTACCCTAAGGTTGTTGCTGCACGAGAATTAGGTATTCCAGTGGTAATGATACAGCGTCCGTTTCTTCCCGAAGCAGAGCAGGCCACTGATGTGGAAAGTGTAGTTTCTTGGCTCAAAAATTATAATAATTAATGGGAAATTTTCTTAGTGGGAAAAATCAACTACTAATCGGGAAAAGTCCGAATTTTACTAGCCCAAATCAACTCGAAAGGAATAGATAGGGCTTGCTGAATGAATTTAAAAAACTTATACAGTAACGATTTCAGGCATTTTAAATCAGAAATTGTACCCGATTTTCAGCTAAAATACACTATTATTCCAGGGATCAATAACTGCATAAATTATGTATCGAAAAGTGGGCCAGCCTGACACAACACCAGAAAATTTTGAACTGCCATTTTATGGCAAATTATCTCCAGATAATCGTTGGGTAGTGATGGCTAGTTTAATTTCTTGGTCAGAATATGAAGATAAATATGCGGGTTTATTCTCTGAAGAAAGAGGAGCGCCTGCTTGATATTTTAGAATGGCATTAGGGGCGTTAATTATTAAAGAGAAATTGGGTATCAGGGAAGTGATAAACAGTAGAAAAAATTAAGGAAAATCTATATTTACAATACTTTAACTGCGATCGCTATTACTTTCTTAGTAATCAACCTTTCTACACTTTTAAAAGAGGCTTATTTATTTGGTACTTTTTTGGAGAAAAAATTGTTTTTGTCGCCTTTTTAATCATTTATAGTCGTTTTAATTAAGATTGAGACAAACAAATGAGTATAATAAAATTAAGTCAACTAGAAACTATTTTGAACTATGCCTTACAGTTTAGAGTTAAGACAAAAAGTAATAAATTTTGTAGAAAATAGCTGTACGATATAGTGTCTCATTTTTATTTAAAATAACTATAACCTTATGATTGAATAAATGACAATAATAAAAAATTATCATCATTTTTTTTTGAATAACCAGTCAACTGTTTTCCGACTTTTTCAGCAAACCCTAGATAAATTAGAAAAGTTAAATCGGGAAATACATCACAAGAGAAAAACTGAAAAAGTTGCCGTTATTGTAGAGAATATTCAAATAACTGAAATCTGGTCGGCCTAATTTGAATATATATGAGCGCCCCTTTCTCATTATGTTTATAGTATCATGTCAAGTTGTTTTTATCAACCACTTTGAGGATATTTTTGATTGAATTAATTTCAATTCATTCCCTCACTAATCACAGTCAAAAAAACGGGCAAATTTTCTCTCAGGAAAAATTAACTCCTCTGTGGAATACTCAGA
The DNA here is from genome assembly GCA_023356605.1 of Trichodesmium sp. MAG_R02. GTDB lineage: Bacteria > Cyanobacteriota > Cyanobacteriia > Cyanobacteriales > Microcoleaceae > Trichodesmium. Next base: position 14,054 of record JAKQYE010000140.1, read on the forward strand.
ATTTTACCAGCCCAAATCTACTCGAAAGGATGGGTTATAAAAAATAAGGCCTTTACAGGTAACTCAGGATATGAAACTTGAAATACCAAAAATAGCAAAAAATTTAGAAGTTGAGCCTGATCAAAATATTAATTCGGAAAAATCAAGCAAAATAACAATTTCAAAGGTTGAATCAAAATATGATTTGTATAGCATTAAGTTGTTGTTTGGCAAGAGCAAAGGGCGGGATTTTGTGGTTAGTTTTAAAAAGTCAAAATCAAAATATTATTTACCCTGAATGGCTGCCCAACAGTTATCACACCCTTTGCAAATAAAATAATTACCCAAATCTTTGATTTTTCGCCTAGAGCTTCTATTTTTACGACTAATAATTATTAGAATTATTAGAGTTGTTTGGTGTGGAAAAATTAAAAATGTTCAAAAGTTTACCATATAAGCTTTTTATGATTTTAATACTCAAAAGCACTATAAACTTAGACTTGTTTTAGGTTTTACAGGACTTACGCAAAGACACCATATATAGTGCATGACAAATTCAGCAATATTTACCCTTTGCCTTATGTAATCGCCTAACTATTTTTATGTTAAAACACTTGAGTTATTCAAGTTAAATCAGCTTCATTTTAATTGAAGGATATTTTAATTGGTCGCCCAGATCCATCTGATAATAATTCATGTTTCACTTGATAAATACTCTTTCCTATTTTAACAGCAAACAACTTGCTTATCACCCAATGAATCTATTAATACTTTAGTTCCTAACTAATATCAAAAATGTGATAACCCCATGCAGGTAAATCCAAATATAGACCTCGTGAAATCAACTTATCTCCCAAGCGATCATAACTAATATCACTCATTAAATCTTGCAATCGATACTTTTCACCTCTGAGACTCTCAAATGGTAAAAGAATGTAACATTGCCCTTGTTCGGAAGCATAATTAACAATTATCAACAACAGTCGCTCATCCTTTTCTTCCCAGGTAAAAGCAATAAAATTATTCCATGTGAAATTTCCTTCCCATGCAGGGACACATTCAAGTAATTGCCAATTTCCCTCGCGGACAATATCGAGAGCGAGACAATCTAATAATTGATAGTAAAATCTTTCTAGGTTACGAACAGTAGTTTGTTGGGGAGCATAACATAAGTGCATAGAAATTTTCTGAGACCAACCTTGTAACTGACCTTGATGGAAAAAACGTAAACCAGGGGTAAAATAAGTTAAAATAGCAGCAGCTTGATGAGCTCTTGATGGAAAAGCTGCATTTGCCCTAGGTTCATCATGATTTTCCATAAACCTTGCCAACTTACTTTGAAAGTCAATGCTAGCATAAAGATGTTCTCTAACTGGAGTTGCTTGCTGTGCCCGGAGGCGATCATATAAACGTTTGTCATAAGTGTAGTCAAATCCTAACTGTTGCAGTTCCCACTCCAAATTCCAATAAACTTCTCCCATAAAAATAAAATCTGGATATTGCTGTTTAATTTGGGAAATTGTATCAGCCCAAAACGGTTGCATTGGAATACCCCAAGTATGCTCAAAAATATCTGGCAATATTAGCATTGCCATATCGCAACGAACACCATCGCACAAATGAGCAATATTGAATAACTTTACTAACATCGCCTCCTGTAATTTAGGGTTGCCGTAGTTCAGTTGTAAAGTATCAGGCCAGGCAGGAAAATAGGGGTCTCTTCCATGAGCAAATATTTGGCTACCTGATGGTAATTCTATCTCTATATAGTTGTGGGGTTCTCGTTCGAGATCACCTTGAGTGCCCTGAATATAAAAGTCAGGATTTGTTTGTACCAAAGAATGGTCGAGGGCCGTATGGTTGGGGACAAAATCAAGTATAAGTTTTAATCCCCGTTGATGGAGGCGATCGCCCAACCTCAACATAGCTGCATTGCTACCTAGATTTTCATGGATGTGATAAGCAGTTATAGCAAAACAAGAACCACAGATATAGTCTTCTTGGAACTCATCACCAAAAAGTTCCATAGCTTCCTTTCGCCAACCAAGATTTGTACGAGAGATTTCTTGCCCCATTATTCCTGTTTGCCAAACTCCTAAAAAGTACACCCAGTCAAATCCTATATTTGCTATTTGATCTAGTTCGTCATCGGGAATATTATCTAAGGTCATGCGACAACCAAACTTTTGAGATAATTTGTTGAGCCAAACACGGGTATTTATTTGATATAGGGAAGGATTAATCATATAATTAATATCATGTCCAGTTGAGGCAACAAAGTCATTAATAGCTATTATTTCACATTTGAGAGTTTAAAACCATTTGTGACATCTTGAAAGCAAATTTGCATCACAACCCATTATAAATTTTTCTTAAAAGTAACTAAAGTCTGATCAAACAAATCTATGATTGGCAAAGCGATCACCTGTTTTTCATCATCTTGGTAGAGAAAGTTATTTATGCTGTATCTAACCCACATTTTGTACTTCATTCTGTAGCACAAAAAGATACATGAATTATCATTACTATTTTGAGCCAACAAATTAAACAAATTAATTCTATAGAACACAAAAAATTAGTGGCATGAATATTTTGGGCAAACCAGGGATTTCTTTTGGCAGCATAACATACAGGAGGAAGCACACTTCTGTTGTCCGCATAATTTTTTCTTCAGCTCTTCAAGTAGTGCGTTCGCGAAGCGGACTGGAAGTCTATCGCTTCTTATTATTGTTTCCCAGATAATATTTTTGACAACTCGAGGGTAAAAACTCTAAAATTAAGCTCCTTTCTTCTGTA
>JAKQYE010000141.1:0-3637 GCA_023356605.1 Trichodesmium sp. MAG_R02
TAGGTAAATCAGCAAAACAAACCACTCTTGAAATTGTGGGAGAAAGCTATTTAATTAAGGTTCAAGAGTAATTATCGCTAAAAAAGATTCCATTTATTATGTGCTAAGTGCTAACCATATTTCTAATACCGATGATGGACTTTTAGCATTAGAAATTGACATAACACTTAATCTAAGCTGCTGAACCCAAAGACTTAATAGTTATTCGTTGCCATAAAGTCTATATTCCAAGCTCTCCTGTAACAAACTCCTAAAGATTTTGCATTACATCAGATAATTTCATTCATAAACCTAATTTATGGGAATTTAACTAATCCCAGTCTGAGATATTTCTCGTTATTTTTTTATGTTTTTCTATAAAATCAATAAAATTTAACAATACTTATTTTTATCTAAGTAGGGTATAGCTTTGATATCCTCCCCGGCCTAAAAGCACGGAAACCCAAAGCAAAGGGCAGCCCCTCGGGTGGTTGACATCTCACAGGGTGCTGCTACCTTGGCAGTAGTCTTATGCTGGCCGACATACCCGTCTTTTGTCTCGAGTTGCCCACTCGCGACTAATGTATTTCTTGTGAACCAAAAGGAAAGATAACATAACCTGTGGAAGAAAATAAACTAAAAAGTTCTCCGCTTATGGGCGAGGCTTTAAACCAAACCTTTTAGTATAGCTGTAAAAGCTAATAAAAAAAACTTAGGATAGAGAGTTGGAACCTAAGGATCCCTAAATCCATAATTAAGCCCAAAGACCTCAATCTTAGAGAATTTATTTTTATCAATAGCTGCAATTATAAATTATGATAGGAGTTGCTATTGTCAACGATGCCATGTTTCTCTATGCTTAAAGTATAGCATTTGATAGATTTTGATTGTGAAAATGGGTATTTTCTTCAAAGCTATCTAGAGACAATACTGGCCTCAATGCTTAAGTTAACTTCTGTCAATAGGAGAGAAAAGAATGCCAATTGCTGTGGGAATGATTGAAACTAGAGGCTTTCCAGCAGTAGTAGAAGCTGCTGATGCTATGGTTAAAGCAGCTAGAGTTACCCTAGTTGGTTATGAAAAAATAGGTAGCGCTCGTGTAACAGTGATTGTCCGAGGAGATGTTTCGGAAGTACAAGCTTCTGTCGCAGCGGGAATAGAGTCAGCCAAAAGAGTTGATGGTGGTGAGGTAGTATCAACTCATATTATTGCTCGTCCCCACGAAAACTTAGAGTATGTCTTGCCAATTCGATATACTGAAGAAGTAGAGCAGTTCCGAACTTATTAACTTAATTATTGGAAGTACTTGAGGTAACCTTAAATCTTTGTCTAAACCTCTATGGAGGAAGATTGGGTTTCGAGAACTAGGAATAGATGATTTAAACTCTACAACTAAACAAATTTTGTAGGTCAAAATATTATTGCTCTGTGGAAAAAATGTTTGACTTGAGTAAATTAATGTTTGGGTAGAGTTTGAAGATTGTCAATACAATATGTGTTTAATATAAGAAGTGGCCGTGATTCTGAAAAATCTAATCCTTAGAGTAAGTAAATTACTAATACTTAAAACTAGCTTCTAATCCTGAAAGCTTAGTATAAATTAATACCTCTTTTTGGAAAACTAACTAAGCAAAAATCTATATCCATAAGGTTGAGGATCTCTCCTTATACTGTCTATGGTTAAAGTAGGAAAAAATTGTATAGCTTAGGAAAATTTATATCATTCACCGAAAAAATGGGATTCAAGTCCTGTTCTTTTAGGACGGCAATTAAAATAATATTTTTGGTTGAAATTCCCACCTTAGTTGGCAGTAAATATACTACCTCTATGGTGTGAAACTAAATCTGAACTAGTAAGAGGGAAAAATAAGAGGATAATAGCAACTCCATCCTGGAGACAAGAATCAAGGTATTATTTAGTGCTTTTGAACTAAGCGACGCATATAGTCTCGGAATGCCGTCCCGCGACTTTAAATAGGTGCGGGAGGAAGTTTAAGACTACCCTTGAGGTAGCAGCAACCTATGAAACCTTAACCCGCCGAAGAGCTACGGCTCAGTAGGAACTTTTGCTTATTTGGGCTGGAGAAAATCTCAATCAGCACAACTAGAAACCAAATGAGCCTGTAAAATAACATCATGGAGTAAAGATAATGTCAATTGCCGTTGGAATGGTAGAAACCCTAGGCTTTCCAGCAGTTGTAGAAGCGGCAGACGCAATGGTAAAAGCGGCACGAGTCACTCTTGTTGGCTATGAAAAAATTGGTAGCGGTCGTGTTACCGTAATTATTCGTGGAGATGTATCAGAAGTACAAGCTTCAGTAGCGGCAGGTATTGATAATGTCAGACGGGTGAATGGAGGCCAAGTTATGTCAACTCATATTATTGCCCGTCCCCATGAAAACCTAGAATATGTTCTGCCTATTCGTTATACTGAGGAGGTTAGTCAGTTCCGCGATAGTACCACCGCAGTCCGTTCAATTAATAGACAATAGAAATAATTCGATTTAGGATGAAAGATTTGAGATTGAACTGAAAAAGATGCCCTACAAGATAGCTGAAGTCAGAAGTTAAAATGTTAATTCTGAGTGTGACTAAATTTAAGGGGCACGATAATGTCCTAACCCCTCTAAAGGGCCCGATATTTATTAATGTATTAGTGGATAAATTTTTTGAGTTGTTCTCGCTTCCCTCTAGCAATTGATATACCATGAAGCGTCTTAACCTTATTATGATATGCAAGTCTTAAGGCTGAAAGATGGGGTTTGTTCAGCCATTTATGCTTGTGGCAGTAATACTACTAACTTTTACCCTATAAGCATAAAGTAAACATTAAATTATCATTAATTGTGAAGTTTTATATCAATTTGATGAAGCAGGATGAATCTACAAATATTACGATTGGTAAACTTAAAAACTTTGTTCAGGTAAAACTCTAAAATCTAAAATCTGAAATACTGTAACTTAAACAGATCATGCAAATTGCCAAAGTACGCGGTACCGTTGTTAGCACTCAGAAAGAGCCCAACTTAAAAGGAACAAAACTACTTCTACTGCAATTCATAGATGAAGAAGGCCATCCACTACCAAAGTATGAAGTAGCGGCCGATAATGTCGGTGCTGGAATTAATGAATGGGTTTTGGTTAGCCGTGGTGGAGCAGCTCGTGAAATACCAGGTAGTGAAAAACTTCCTGTAGATGCTAGGGTAGTAGCTATTATTGACACGATAACTGTGGACAATCGCATGATCTACGGTAAAAAAGATGAATATCGTTGAATACTCCACTACTAAGCTATTGAACTATTTAATTTCAACCCCACTCTTGAGGGCAAGGCCTGATAATAAGAAATTTACTAAACCTCATCCCTCTTGAAAACTGGAGTTTTGCTTCAATCTATAGTATACTTCCCAAACTGAACAAAAATGTTCTACTTGTTAAATGGCCATCCCTAGTGTTGATATCCAGCGGTGGAAACAAAACAGTGAGAGCTGAGGAGCAATTGCTCTAGGTACTGATAAAGGTGACGGTTGGTAAATCAAAGGAGAACGGTTTTGGATTAGTTCTGGTTCCCCGAAGAAAAAAAAGTCTCGTTTTATGGAGTGTATATTTATAACTTAGACCAAATCCAAATTTTTCCGTATGATCGAGCGGATTCCGC
>JAKQYE010000141.1:3737-10217 GCA_023356605.1 Trichodesmium sp. MAG_R02
ATTTTTCCGTATGATCGAGCGGATTCCGCTTCTACAATTGATGTGCTTAAATATTTTCGAGTTGAAAAACCTGAGGTAGAAATTAAATTGGCATGGGATGGGATTTCTTACCGTCGTTCCCAGATAGTAAAAGAGGCGGCCAAAGTCTTAGATATTAATCTAGAGCCACTACCTGCTTATAGCCCCAATTTTATGCCCGTTGAGTGGTTACGCGAAAATGTCACCTATCATACTTGTTGCGAACACAAGGCTGAACTCATTGACAACGTGAAATGGTTTGACAGCCAAATTAACAATCTTCCCCTCCCTATCGCCCATAGTCTCTGGGTCAAAACTTATTTCAACCTCGAAGAAGAAAAACTTCAGTTTTCAACTTAGACGAAGTTTAAATATCCAACATTTAACAGAGAAGGAAAAAAAATCAAGTATGCCGCACCGCAAACAACCAGCTCCACCCACCCCCTGGTCAAAAAACTTAGCACAGCCTAAAATTGATGAGACTGCTTATATCCACTCCTTTTCCAATATTATTGGAGATGTCCGTGTGGGAGCTAATGTATTAGTAGCCCCCGGTACATCAATTCGTGCAGATGAAGGTACTCCCTTCTTTATTGGAGCAGGAACTAATATCCAAGATGGAGTAGTTATCCATGGTTTAGAACAAGGAAGAGTTATAGGAGACGACCAACAAAATTATTCTGTTTGGATAGGTAAAAATGTTTCTATCACTCATAAAGCTCTAGTTCATGGTCCTTGCTACATCGGTGATGATTGTTTTATCGGCTTTCGTTCTACAATTTTTAACTCCCGCATTGGTGAAGGGTGTATTGTCATGCTTCACGCTCTGATCCAGGATGTAGAAATTCCTCCGGGTAAGTATGTACCTTCAGGAGCAATTATTACAAATCAACAGCAAGCAGATCGTTTGTCAGATGTACTACCTGATGATATGGAATTTGCCAATCATGTGGTGGGAATTAATGAATCTTTACGACAAGGTTATCTGTGTGCGAACAATATGTCTTGCATTACCCCTATTAGAAATGAAATGAATACTAATTATACAAATGGTAACCGTTACAATCATTCAGGAGCAACTGGTAGATTGACCCCAGAAGTAGTTGCTCATGTCAACCAGTTAGTATCCCAAGGATATTATGTTGGTACAGAACATGCTGACACCCGTCATTTCAAAACAGGTTCCTGGAAAACTTGCTCTCCAATTAAAAGTAGTCACTCTTCAGAAGTAGTAGCAGCTCTGGAAGCTTGTATAGAAGAACATTCTACAGAGTATGTGCGGATGTTTGGTATAGACCCTAAAGCTAAACGTCGCATATCTCCAATTATGATTCAACGTCCTGATGGTAAAAAAGTTGCTCAAAAATCAACGACTGGTAATTACAGTGTTCCTGCTACTACTGGTACTGTTAGGATTGAAAGTACTACTGCCCACAATACTACAGGTTTACCTCCAAAAATAGTAAGCCAAGTTAATTCTTTGCTGTCTCAAGGATACAAGATTGGTACGGAGTATGCCAATGAACGTCGTTTTAAAACTAGTTCTTGGCAAAACGGTCCGACTATTTCTGAGACTAATTCTACACAAGTTTTGGCTGCTATAGAACAATTTTTAGCAGAACACAGTGGTGAATATGTACGTTTAATTGGTATAGACTCTAAAGTTAAACGTCGTGCTGTAGAAACATTAATTCAACAACCAGGCGATCGCAAAATTCAACAATCTGTATCTACTTCTCCAAGTCAGGCTCCTGTCTCTAGCCTAGATACAACAATTAATACTGGATTAAGTCAGGAAGTTGTAGAGCAAGTACGTTCATTATTTAATCAAGGATATAGAATCAGTTTAGAACACGCTAATGAACGTCGCTTTAAAAATAGCTCCTGGATAAGTTGTGCTCCCATTTCTGCTACTAACTATTCTCAAGCCATAGCTGAATTAGAAAAGGTTTTAGCGGAATATAGTGGAGAATATGTACGTTTAATTGGCATCGATACCCAAGCTAAACGTCGGGTTATGGAAATTTTGATTCAACAACCGAATGGTAAAGCTCAAGGATTTGCTCCTCTTAAGGCTACTTCTAATGGGGCAGTTAATACTACTCAACAATCTCCTGTTTCTATTAGTCAAGTGGCCCCTACAACAACCCATAAATTAAGTCAAGAGGCTGTGAAAGAAATTCGTTCTTTGATTGCAGGTGGTTATAAAATTGGTACAGAATATGCTGACCAACGTCGCTTCCGAACTAGCTCTTGGAAAACTGATATTCAAATAGATGCTAAACGAGAGGCTGATGTTTTCCCAGTGCTGGAGGAAAGTTTAGCTCAACATGAGGGAGAATATGTCCGCTTGATTGGTATAGACTCAAAAGCCAAACGCCGCGTGTTAGAAAAGATTATTCAACAACCTAATGGTAAGGTTAATTGAAATAGGTGTTAAGTATTAGGTTCTAGCTAGAGCGTTGAGAAGCCTCACCCTATAATCTGTAAAAAGTATGTGAGATAAATCTATGGTAAATTAATGGGTATTAAACCCCATTAATTTACAAGTATTATCTATAGCACTATATAGCAATTCTATCTCAAGAGTGAAAAAAATAAGTGCCATGAAGCCAGGAAGAAGAAGATAGAAATAACAGGGGTTAGAGCTATTTTGAAGAAGCCTAGTGATTTGACAAATGATTTAGGATTGTAATATGGTCATTTTAATAAAGAATTGAGACAAGTTTTTCTTGCTATAACCGGCGTTTGGTGCAGAAAAAGTTTTCCATTATTATTTGAAATGACTATAATTAATAAGTTTAACAAATTAATATTTATGAAAAAAATTCTCTTCCTTTGTACAGGTAATTATTATCGTAGTAGATTTAGTGAGTATTTATTTAATTATTTAGCCTCAAAAAAAGGGATAAAATGGCAAGCAGATTCGCGGGGTTTAAATGTTAATCCACAATCTGGTAATGTGGGGTCTATTTCATTGGAGGTGATCAAAGCTTTAGAAGGTTTAGATATTCAGCTTGACTCTGTATCTTTGAGGGAACCAATGGAGGTGAAACAAACAGATTTAGAAAATGCTACTCAGATTATTGCTGTTGATGAAGTTGCTCATCGTCCTTTAATGCAGTCTAAGTTTCCTGAATGGGTTGATAAAATAGAATATTGGGAAGTTAAAGATTTGGATGAAAATCCTGATCAACCTCCCCTTTTGCAAATACAAAATAATCTTTCTTCACTTTTGGAAAACTTAGATTAAATAAATTAGCAATAAGCTTTGAGCATTCAGCTAGCCTCATGGTTTAGAACTAGGTTAACAACTTTTATTAATCCCCAGAACCTCAAGCACCGGATGTTTTTGGATAGTTTAAAGTTTCCTTCTCCCACCTCAAAAATGATTCTGCTAATTGCTGAGTACTAAGGGCTTTTTTGACTTTTATTACTTATGGCTAAAACTATTAAAAAAAAGGAGTATCTATGCAGTTGCCACCACTACAACCTTTTGTAAATCTTGAGCCTTTTGTTAGTGGTGATGTAAAAATTGACCCAAGTGCAGCGATCGCTCCTGGTGTTATTCTTCAAGCTGCCAGTAACTGTCAGATTATTATTGGAGCGGGGGTTTGTATTGGTATGGGAGCTATTATTCATGCTTACAATGGTAATATTGAAATTGAATCAGGAGCTACTATTGGTTCAGGAGTTTTATTAGTTGGTAAAAGTAAGATTGGAGCGGGGGTTTGTATTGGTTCTTTGGCAACTATTATAGAACAGAATTTAGAATCAGAGAAAGTTGTACTACCTGGTTCTATTATTGGTAACTCATGGGGACACTCCTCAGAGAATTCTACTATATCTTTACCTAATCAAGAATCAGATAAAAGTGATCTATCCTCAAATAAAACCCAAGAAAATAATTATAATTTAAATTCAAAAAATACCTCTTCATCTGTTGAGGAAACTCAAACAGAAACTGCAAAAGCTAATGCTAAATTACCATCAGCAAATACTTCATCATCTGCTGAGGAAACTCAAATAGAAACTGCAAAAGCCAATACTAAATTACAATCGGCCAATACTTCTTCATCTGCTGAGGAAACTCAAACAGAAACTGCAAAAGCCAATACTAAATTACAATCGGCCAATACTTCTTCATCTGCTGAGGAAACTCAAACAGATGAAGAAGCGAAGACTCAATTACAAGAAGAGTTACTTCCTAATATTGATACCCGAATTTATGGTAAGGAATATGTTAACCAAATAATGCAGACTTTATTTCCATATAAAAATTCTTTGAGTTCTCATCCTGATGATGAAGATTAAAATATATAGTCAAGAATGATCTGGAAACATGGAAACGAGAACACTGGAAAAAATGGGTTGATATGAAATTCCCTTCTGTAACATCTCCAAACATAAACCTAGTTTTTAGGAAGTAAAATTTAAATTAGGAGAAACTGGATTTTTGACAAAATTGTAGAGAGGATAACTACTCAGACTTGATACTAAATTTGAAGCTGCTAGATTTTTAACAAATAAATATAAAATTTCTGTTTTTGACAAGAACACATTTTTTTGTAGGAAATAACTTGATCATTATAAAAAAAATATAATATAATATAGAATTAAGTATAAACATAGCTGAAAACTTTCTATATTTCAAGGACAAAAAGTGATTAATAATCTCTAACAGTTAACTTATATATCTGAGAACTCCCATTGGCTAGAGTTTAACTCTAATTTTTAGGTAAACTAAACCAGTTTATATTTTTAATTTTATATAAAAATTCCTAAGGTAGCCCTTTTGACCATCAACTATAATGTTATAGAGAGTTAGGTGGGTTGATGACTACGCCCTAAGTAAAGAGGTAGAAAATGAAAATACAAGCCCACAATAATTATAAGCTAGAATCTATCGAATCGCCAATCCAGTTTGGAGACGCTGCTCTTGGTTTAGTCACAACTAGAAGTTTTCCGGCTATAGTTGGCACTGCTGATATGATGTTAAAGTCATCTGGCGTAATTTTGGTAGGGTATGAAAAAATTGGTAGTGGATATTGTACGGCGGTAGTTCGTGGTGGTACTGCTGATGTTCGTCTAGCAGTAGAGTCTGGAGCAGAAGCAGCTAAGAAATTTGGGCAGCTTATTTCTAAAACTGTTATTCCTCGACCTTTACCTAATTTAGAAGTTGTATTACCTATTGGCAGTCTTTTACTTAAACTTTCTCAAGGTAGAGTTTCTGCCGAGTTTAGAAATAAGGCAGTTGGTCTAATAGAGACTAGAGGTTTTCCGGCAATGGTGGGAGCTTGTGACGCAATGCTTAAATCTGCTGATGTGCAGTTGACTGCTTATGAAACTACAGGTGCAGGTTTGTGTACTGCTATTATTCGTGGTTCAGTTTCTAATGTGGCGGTAGCTGTAGAAACTGGTATGCACGAGGCAGAAAGAATTGGAGAGTTAAATGCTGTAATGGTAATTCCTAGAGCATTAGATGATTTAGAAAAAACATTGCCAATAGCTAGTCATCTGATTGAAGAAAAACCTGAACCTTTACGTTTACCAATAGCAGTCAAAGATAAGGAAAAAGAGCCTGTAAGATTACCAGATTTTTCTCAACTTCCTTTAGCGATCGAAGATGAAATTATTAAGGATAAATAATAGACTTCCATTTGCTGTGTAAAACTTAACTTATTGAAAGCCATTCATCTTGAATCAGATAGCATTAACAGTCAGAGTTACGGCTGTTGCAGATATTATCTTGTTGTAAAACAACAGAACCCATAGTTTTAATAGTTTGGAGGTTCAATGCCTTCTCTGGCCCTCGATGTAGCCTCTGGTCAGTCCATCATTTAACGTTGCTTAACTTACGACCATCTATCTAAAGATAAATTTTAACTTCTGGCCCAATAGGAGGGTTTCCTTGTCAAACAATTCACTAACTACACTAAATTATACTTGACTCGATAGTTTTTGTCAAATAATCGATGGAGCTTTCGACGAACTTTTTCAAGCAACATAATGACATATATTTGTTCTAATTTAGATTGAGACAAGTATTTATTGCTATAACCAGCATTTCAGCATAAAAAGTTTTCCATTCTTATTTGAAATGACTATATTAGTAGCTTTTAAAAAGTTTATTAAGGTTTTGGTCAACTATTTTGTTTATAGTTTAGGCCAACGTCAACTGGGCCAAAATTTAAACCGAACCAAATCTATAGTCATTTTACAGCAGTTTTCATATTGGTAGACCACAGTAGGGACGTTGCATGCAACGTCCCTACAAGGTTTTGGTTATGGCGATGTAGTTCATCAATTTAAAAAGCGCTATGATTTAGATTTTGTTGAATAAAGTAAAATAGAACAGATCTTGATTATGATTGGGGTTTCGCCCCCCAACCCCAAAATTATAGGGCTTGTGCAAAATATGAAAATATACACTATATTCAGGGGTGAACGGCCGTTTACCCC
>JAKQYE010000141.1:10317-16818 GCA_023356605.1 Trichodesmium sp. MAG_R02
TCTGCGAATAACACCAATGACAGAAGGTCTTGGCGGTAGCAAACCATTAAAAAAGCCTCCTGGTTCACCTACATACCCTATGTTACTAGGCCAATTACTTCCACGAGGAACGCTTCGTTGCTGAGTAAAGAGGGTACCATCTAAATTTAACATTTCGATATTACGACCTAGTTTAACTTGGTCTCCAATAGGACAACTTTCACCAGGGTGTTGTACAGCTAATAGCAGAGTTTCATTTACACCACTACTATTTCTGATAAAGTATGGTCCAGTGATTTCACAACGAGGGGGACCATAAGCAAAAGGTACAACCATTCCAGCATTTTCTCCGACCACAGGAATATAGAATAACCAGTTGTTACCAAATGTTCCTCTCAAGTTACCAACACTTCCTGTTTGAGTGTGGTCAATCTCTTTTACCTCTCCAGCAGCACCAGTGTTGAAACCATTATGACTACTAGTAGACATATCTGTTACACCCCAAATATTACCCAAGGTATCAATTTCTAGGTTGTCCACATTGGCAAAACCTGGACCATTAACAGCACCATCTTCTCCACTCTGCTCAAACGCTGACCAAGTAAAGGTGGTACTGGTAACATCGCCGTTGGTTTCAATGATTCGGTAGATACCACCAAAAGGTTGAGCAGCATTAACATCTGCAGAGTATTTACTCACAACAAAGACTCTGGAATCTGGATATCCATCTCCACCAGGTCCACCGTCGGTATAAGCGATAAATACAGTACCATCACCAGGGTGAACTTCTAGATCTTCAGGACGAGCAGTAGGAGTAGCACCTACTAAGTTAGCAGCTAAGAAAGCATCAACTAAAATCGCACCTTGGCTATCGTAGAAATTTGCTAGAGTTTTGCCTTGATAATCAGATAATGCACTTTCATTTGTTAAGTCTACAATGAAATACCCACCATTTTCTTCTCCTCCAGCAATACCAAGACGTTGAGGTAAGCGGATGCGACCATCTCTTTGAGCTTTACCAAAAACATTTAATTCAGCTTCAGCAAGTTCTCTTGGTGATAGAGGGTTAGTAGGTGTGGCAGGAAGTAATGGAATCCATTGACCAGAACCATCAGGATTTAAGCGTGCAGCATAGAGAGTTCCGCTATTAAATAATCTGCTGTTGCTTGGATCGGTAGGATTAGAAACAATACCATCACTCACAAACTTCCATGTGTGACCACCACGACGGTCATCTCCCATATAAGCTGCTAATGGTTGACCTGCTTCTACTCGGAACGCAATATTTTCATGGCGAAAACGACCTAAAGCCGTATGTTTCTTATTTTGGAAACTTGGGTCTGCTGGAGAAACTTCTACCATCCAGCCATACTTTTCACCAACCAAACCAAAAGTAACGCCTATACCCTCTTCCTTATAACCAGTTTGAGTACCATTAGGTGATACAGCTTCGGTAACGCTACCTTGGAAGTTCTCCTCTGCAGTTAGAACTGTTCCCCAGGGAGTTGTACCACCAGAACAGTTGAATGCTGTACCAATGATTTTATTACCCAGTCCATCAGAACTTAGAGGGAACACATCAACAGCAGCAGGTCCAGTACCGATTAAGAAGTTTTGGTCTCCAGTCTGATAGCTAGCTGTACCCCAAGATGTAACCCTTTGATAATCATCAGAACGTTTGGAGTTAATTCCTAGTCCAGATAAGAGGTGTATTCGACGATTAGCACTATCTGCTACAGTAGCATATTTACCGTTACTACCTTTTTTAATTCTGACAATAGAACCACCTTGGTTATAAGCAAATTCACCTAAGGTGGAGATATTGGATTGAGATAAATCTAAACCTAGTACAAGTTTATCTGTTGTGGGGAAACCTTCTAAGTCATCACTACGTGCTAATAATGGTGACATTGGATATGAGACATACTCATGGTTAGTCCATAAGTAACCATCATCAGGATTACCATTAACAGGAATAAAACTTACATAGTCGGCATTATAACCGAAGTATTCTTCAGAGTCAGGGAATACGCGATCGCCCCAACTAACAATTACATACCTTTCATATTCGGGAGGTACTACTACATCATCAAAGTACTGATATGATTGTAGTGCCACATCTACACCTGCTCCTAAAGTTGTTCCTTCTCCACGAGTTCCTAAAGGTACAAAGCTAGAATATTTTTCATAAATTTCTAAAGGATGCGCCAGTTTCAGGGGGGTAAAACTCAAACCTCCAGTTTGGGCTTGAGCTACTCCGGAGTTACTACCCAAAAAATTAATTTTTGGTGATAGTACTGTAGCTGCTGTGCTACATCCAAAGAACATTAATAGTTTTCTACGAGTTAGTCTAGACATAAAAATTTTTTTCTAGTTTTTCTCTCAATTTGGTAGTTACAAAATCCAATTTAATTATATCATTTCTCAAAAAAAAATCCACATTTCCTACAAAAATTTTAAGCTCCTTATTTGTAACATTATTTTTCAAAATAGTATAACCCCAACTTTGCAGTGGGAATAGAATAATAAGGGTAGTAGGAGAATAGTAAAAATCGCGAATAATTAAGGTACTACTGTCTCTTTATTATTAGAAAAGTTATTTATATAGAAGTCCTAGATAGGTTGCGACAAATCAAAAAGTAAATAAAACTTCTAAAACTCTTATCTATTCTCTGTTCCCTTTTCCCTTTTCCCTTTTCCCTAAAAAACAGTAGGATTTTTGCCATGAACACTCATAGGATTGCTATACCAGTTTTCTCTTAGTTTAAAATTAGTTTAAATCTTGGTTAATTGATTGACCCAATAAAATAGTGGGTTTTATCGGAGCTATATCGAAATTTAGTGATGAGATTTTTAATATATTTTGAGATAGTTTTATACTCGGGAATTGCCCAGATAAACTGATAAAATTGGTTTGTTTATAGGTGTCTTAAAATATCGAAAAAAATCTATCCACTTCATTAGATTGAATAACTATCTCATAATCAAACTTTTATGGTATAAGCATGGTAAATCCATCTAATTTCCTGATTACTATATAGATAGTTTTTTTTAAAATTAAGCGAACACTATATACTATATTTTGTGAGTATATTGTTAACAAGTACAATAAACCATAGTTTATTGATAATTGATCGCAGTTTATTGACAAGATGTTTTAGTCCTGATATTAAAAGTTGTCAACTAAGTCAATTCTCTATCTACTTATAAATTTTTAAATAAAAGTGAAACAATTTTTATGCTTATACTTAGTCATAGCAAGAAATAGTCATATCAATCTAAATTAAAATAACTATAACTGGTGGCTAAATGCCTACTAGTCATCTATTATTGTCGGGTCATCTTCATTAGTGGGGAACCTGGGAGAAGTAGATAGAGGCTTTCGTCTAGGAGATTTCCTTTGAGGTTGAGGAGCTATTGGTAGAGAGTCAGATGATGGCGCAGGTGGAGCAGGAATTTTAGGAAAAGAATTAGGCACTTGAGGTTGACTGTCAGAAATATTGCTATTATCCTCAAACCTTAATAAAAATTTAGCATCGGCAAAATATCTAGTAAAATTATCAATCTTAGGGTTATTCTCCCATTCCCGACGAGATACAGTAGAACGAAGAACAGGTACTATTTGACTTCTACGTTCTCCTAATATAGTAAGACTAATCTCTGTGATTTCTGGATTATTGTCAAATTCCTGATTTATTCTATTTTGCGCTAAATTTTCTGCATTTTGTACCAGCATATTATAAGAGTTATTTCCGTTAGATTCTATCAAAATAATAGTATTTTTTGTAGATGCTAAGACCGTACTTTTGTTTATTAAAAGACTAGCTAAGATAAATATTAAGCTCCATATAATACGATAACAGAAATTCATTTACCTCCAGTTAAATCTTGCAGTATATAGTCATTTAAAATAAGAGTAGAAAACTTTCTACGCTGAAACCTAGTTATAGCAAGAAACACTCATTTCAATCTAAATTAAAATGACTATATATATAAACTGATATTTTACTTTAACCAACAAAGACTAAAATTAGATTAAATTTACGTTAAATTTGGGTTAAACTTTGAATAGCATTAAACTTTTGAATTTTATTTATCTGGTAAGTTTGACTAAGCGATCGCCTCTAAAATATTCCTAAATATTTAATATCTCTAGTATAAAAATCATCAAATTATCTATAGAGAAATTCTGACACCGCTGAGGTGAAAAAATCGTTTATCTTAGGAATAGGAAGTAGGTATGGAACTTATATGCAACCTTAGTACAGAGTAGTAATTTGGCAAATGAAAAAAAGAAAAACAACTCTACTTGACTAATACCAGTTTGATAAATCCCACATTCGGTACTTCTTAACATTAAATTGATAAATTTTATTTATCTATCGCCCCAAACTATCTCCCTGAAAGCCTTATAGCTATGGGCATCAATTTTCACTATCATAAAAAATTAGTTATTGATAAAATTTATTGATATTAAGTTCTAGAATAAAGTTTTTTCCTATGAGTCTATTTGAAAATGTGAATATACATAAAGACATATGAAAAACTGCGGAATGTTGGATAAATGTTTTTGAAAATTTATTGACTAGGTAAGTAGAAAAGTAAGGGTGTGGGGGAGAAGTAAAAATTAGAATAATTAATACTAACTGGCTAAAAATCATCAAAAAAGTAATTTACTCGTGTTAATTACTTAATAGTTTAACTTTCACTCAAGTTAACCATTCTTTTTTGAGATTAGTATAACTTGAGAAGCCCTATATATAATTTCTTCTCAGGAAAAATTCATAGTTAATTCAGATAACAATAATTTAAAGACTATATTTGAGAATAGCTTACTATTTGATGAAATAGGTACATTGATGATTTCAGGGAGTAGTGAATTGGGAAAAGAGAGTAGGAAAAATGATTAACAAGATAGGATAGGATAGGAAACGAAGCAAAGTATTTACTTTATAATTGCACCACATTAATCTGAAATTGGCTATATATTGATTTAAATTAAAAATTATATGAAACAGAAAAAATTTTGCTAATAGCTAATAGTCGAATCTCGCTAGACCCCCATCTCTCTATCAATCTTTGGTAGCAAACATTAACGTATTTCATCTTATTAAATTAAGAATGACTAAGGAAAATTCAGGCAAACTGAGAAACCAGGTTTCTTGTAGATATTTATGTGTTAAAAACAATAATTTACCGTAGAAACTGGGTTTATTTGGGTAAGTTCTGATCTTCTTAAATTAAGAATGACTAAGGAAAATTCAATCAATCAATCAATCAATCAATATATTACTGATTGTCAAAATCGAGAGATTTTCTTATGACAAATTATAAAGACAATAATAACCACTTATGTTCAGAGAAAGTAACCAAAAAACTTGTAAGTTGATTTTACTATTTGTTGTAGTTACAAGCTTAATTATTACAGGCCAATATTTTAATATATCGGAAGTTTTAAGAAATACATTAATATGGATTAAAAATCTAGGTTTATGGAGTCCTATTATATTTATAATTCTTTATAACTTAGCTACTTTAATATTAATTCCTGGTGTAGTTTTGACCATGGGAGGAGGAGTAATATTTGGAGTTTTTCTGGGGTCAATTTATGTTTTTTTTGCTTCAACTTTAGGTGCTGCAATAGCTTTTATAATTGGCAGATACATATCTCGCGATTGGGTTTCTCAACAATTAAATAAATATCCAAAGTTCGATGCTATCAACAAAGCTGTTGTGATAGAAGGATTTAAAATTGTCTTTTTAACTAGACTTTGTCCATTATTTCCTTTTAATCTTTTGAATTATGCTTTTGGTGTAATGCAGGTTTCTTTTAAAGATTATATTTTAGGATCTCTAGGTATGATTCCAGGAACATTTATGTATGTCTATCTTGGTTCTCTAATTGGAGATATTACTTTGATTGGTATACCTCAAAAATCTACAAATTTTACTATAGAAATAACTCAATGGATAATTAATATAATTGGCTTAATTACTACAGTTTTAGTGACTATTTACGTAACTATATTAGCAAAAAAAGCTTTAGAAAAAAGTCTTGATAAATAACAGTATTGATTAATATTTTTGCTATTACCTTAAAATCCTATATCTGTTAATAAATTAAGTAAATATTAAGCTGTGAGCTATTAGTTCAACTTAATCATAGTAGCAATCCGCCCATAGGTTGCGGCAAATCAAAAAGTAGATAAAAAAGTTGAAACTCTTACCTGTTGCTTGTTGCCTAAAAAGCAGTAAAATTTTTGCCACAAATAAAATAGGATTGCTATAGTAGCCGAGTTACTTACTGAAAAATTGGGTTTAAAACCTCACCCTTCTAGGATGACTTTTTAGTTATTTTACCGAAAAATTGGGTTTACAGCATTTTTCATGTCGGTCGACCACAGTAGGGACGCCCTTATGCAACGTCCCTACAAGGTTTTGGTTATGGCGATATAGTTCATCAATTTGAAAAGCGCTGTAAAGCCTCGCCCTTCTAGGGTGACTTTTTAGTTAATTTTTTTC
>JAKQYE010000142.1:0-14817 GCA_023356605.1 Trichodesmium sp. MAG_R02
CATTGAAGATATAGAGTTACGTCGTCAGGGGGGATATCGAGGGGTGTTGTATCGTAAGGATTTGAAACCAGAGATTTCTGCGGCTGTTTTTGCGGCTCAACCTCCCCAGATGATTAAACCTATTGTGACTGCTAAGGGAGTGCATTTGATTTTTGTGGAGGAGATTATTTCAGCAGAGTTAGATAAGAAGTTGCGCTCTCAGATTTTTGCGGAGTTGTTTGATGAGTGGGTTAAGAAGCGAGTTGAGTCGGTTGAAGTTGTAATGGGTTTAGATTCAAATAGTAAACTTATTGCTGCATAGTCTCACTGGAGTAGTTATAGGGTTTGGGGTGGCGTCATCAATCTGATCTTGTCGCCCTCAACACCACTGCTTTCTACTCCTCAGTCCAAGGGATGTTAATGCAAAATACGCTTCGACGTAAAACTATTGATTTACAAGCATTATAGTCTAATTTGGCCAGTTAAGTTGTGTAAGTCCCACTACTTCCAACTGCTGAGTTAAACCAAAGTCAACAGCCAAATATCACCCAGTTGAGCATCATGTTTTCCACTGGGTGATATCTTTTTATGGTGTAGGTTGGGTTGAGTCACAAAACCTATTGTCTTGTAGTCAACATAAGGCATAGAAAATACCTCGAAAAAGTATTACTAAGGTGGCAAACTTTTAAGAGGTATTGTGTTTTTTAATGAAGGGTAGTTTTTTAGCTGTGCCAATGCCCAAGTAAAGCTTGTCAAAAATGGCGATCGCTCAGGCGTTAGCGTTGGTAGAGCCTAGTGGCAGTTACATCGCTCCGTTCAAGATAGTTACAGTAAGTGTGAGAAAATATTTGTCTATACAAATAAGAATTGATCTGGATTACCTAACGGTACTTAAACATTTTCTAGTCAAAAAAATGGGTCAAAGTCAGTCTAGACAAAGAAATTATGTCGATTCCCTAAAAATGGCTAGAACCTGTGCTTCTTCAGGATTTATTCCTTTTTGACATCAAAGCTTTTGCCCATATATATTTGGGTTTGTTTTTTCGCTCTATTTTGTTTAAGTCCCACTAAATCTAGCAGATCAACCATACCTTCAACAAGAGCAATTCTTTCATTACTAGTGTACATAAAAATCTCTTACAAAAAGTTTATTTTGTACCGGCCCTTTCACGGGGTGACAAGCTGTCTTTAAGTCCTACCTAGCAATGCTTTGAAGCAATATTCTTATGAAAGATACGCTTCTATATTTGGCCTTGAGATTCAGAAGGCTAACGAAGAAATAGGGCATTCAGGCGACTTGCTCACCAGCTAGTACCTTAATATTCCATCCTAAACCCCTAATTTTTTCTGAAGGTAGTTTTGGTAAAAAGCTTACCCTAAAAGGTTTTTGCCTTACTTGTCACCCCGTGAGACGGCCCTATCACACCATCCCATTTGCAATATCCAACAGATTGTAGCTGCCCTTCATTAAAGCACACAAAAACACTAAAAGCACCACCTAACGTATTCATCATTTCTCCCTCAGTCAAATCATTGAGGTAGCTTTCAGAATCTAAGAATAAGTCAGCACCAGCAGGACGTAAATCAGAGATGTTAATGTTACCCATTTTTAAGTTACTCCTTAAGTAAAATTAGTAGATCAATTTTGTTGATTTGGAATTCGACTTGCGTTTGTCTCTTTCCATTTATATTATTGCCTAAAATTTCCTATAACTGCAAGGGGTTGAACAACTTAAAAGTGTATCTAATTAACACAATTATGTCTCAAAATAACTACTAATAATCGTTCATTTTCAGCCAAAATTAGCTAAAAGCCAGTTAATTCAATCAAAAAAAATAATTATTGGAGACATAACTCACACAATTATGTCTTTTTTGATTTTCTGATGGTATTGATCCACAATAAAAGTCCAAAAAAAACAGCCCCATAATTGAGCTGGAGCTGAACTGAAAAATTATTATTGAACTGGGGTGTGGGTTGGGTCACCAGAACAAAACTCTACAGATATAGGTTGTTGTTGGGTTCGCGATCGCTTAAGCCTACCTACAGAAACAGTATTTCCACTGAACTAAGGACATAATTTATTCCTGAATTTCTGAAAATTATTAGTTATTGATCGCTGATCACAAAAGGTTTTGCTACCTGTTTAATTACTTCTGAAGAAGCATAGTTATCTGAAATTACTTGGGGGCAACGCATACAAGCTGCTTTACCTTCTTGTTTCCACCATCGACAGTTAGTACGTATGGAACAGGGAGGTAGTTGTTCAACTACAGTGGGCAAACTTTCTACAATTTGCATTGCCAACCGACAATTTGCTCCATCAAAATGTTGACATTTTTTCTCTGCGCAGGGGGCTGTAGTTCTGAACACTTCTGTTGGTGTCACGGGACCAGATAAGGCCATTACTTCCTCGGTGACAGCTAGTGGTTGTTGGAGATAAGCTAGACGCGGTTTGTCTACAGTTCCACTAATAATCCCAAAGACTTGACTATCTTGCATTTCTGGTCGCGCACTAGGGCAAAGGGTTCTCTTGCTCTTGTTGTTGATAACATTTTCCATTGAAAGTGCCTCTAGGGAATAATATTCAGCAAATACTTTTTTTCACTTATTTAATTGGCGGCCAAGGTTGGAATCCTAAAATCATGGGAAAATATCCTAGGAGTATAAAAGGAAATCGTCCACCTACAACTTCTGCTGTTTGTTCTTCAGAGAGTTCCGAAATCAACTTATTGCGACGTGCTTGAGCGTTGGCGATGGCTTCAGCCATTAGTTCAGAATTTAATTCTGTAATCTTGATCTTAGGCATTTTAACTTTCCCCATTAATTATTGATTTGAAATCAGATATATTTTTGTCTAGGACTTACGCAAAGACCCTATATATACTGTAGGAATTGCTATATTTAAAACTGCTATAGTTAATAACTATCCTGAAAAATTCATTTTATCCAAAGCTTTCTTAGCCCTAAATATTGCTCTCAAAAAAGCCACCTGACTATTCCAAGCAGAACGAGGTAATAATGGTTTTGAAGTATTCATTTCAGATACATCTTTAGGCTCGAGATTTTCATTGGTAGAAATCTTTTCTGAAGAATTAATACTAGACATAATTATTATACTTAATGAATTTCTGATTATTTACTAACAGCAACTAACTCAGGAGTTGACTTATTTTCCTTTTGCCAAATTCCATGCCATTGAATATGATCCCTAGTAAAATGTAGAGGGTCGTTTTCTGGCCAAGGTGCGTTAATAGGTTCCTCTATTAGAGCAAATTCACAACCTTTACAGAAACCCCATAAATGTTCCGTTCCTTGGGTAGTATCTGCTCCCAAATTAAACCGCAACTCTTCTGTCTCTTCAATAATTTTCCGCAATGAATAATCTCGGATATTACCTCCAGTATAGACAGAAGTAGGCAATGATGGACAACCTTTGATTGCACCATCAGCTTCAATACCTAGAGTTGATAGTCCTGCATTACATCCCTGCCAAAATGCCCAGGGATTATCTTTTCCCTGCCCCCTCAACAGTCTTTCATAAGGACCATAATAACCAATATTATTTCCTGGTTGAACCTGCACTCCTTCTTTGTACGCTCGTTTAGCCACATGGGCGATCATAGGATATAAATCTAATAATTCGTATGGCTGCATCAAAATCTCACTGTTATCTGCTGCATTCCCCATGGGTACAGTTAACTGAATTTGCCAAGCCAAGACACCGGCATCACGAATACGCTCATAAATTTGAGGAAACTCTGGAGCAGAAAGACGGTTAATTTGAGTATTACAACCAACAAAAATACCTACCTGTCTTAAATTACCTATAGTTTTAAATGCCCATTGCCAGGAACCCTTTCTGCCTCGAAGGCGATCGTGAGTCGCTTCTAAGCCGTCTACAGAAACCGAAACTACTCTAATACCTGCTTCTTTCATCCGACGGGCTGTGTCGAGGGTAATACCAAATCCCCCAGTTGTCATGCTACACATCATTCCTGCATCTGTAATGGCTTTAGCAATTTCTAACCAGTCAGGGCGCAAGAAAGCTTCTCCACCAATTAGAGTTACTTCCGTAATTCCTACTTCTGCCAACTGTTTAACCATATCTAAAGCTTCTTCAGTTGAAAGTTCTTTTGTTCTGGTATGTCCGGCACGAGAACCACAATGTTGGCAAGCTAGATTACACTTTAAGGTGATTTCCCAAACAGCGTAACTTATACGATAATTCATTTTTTTTAGATCCTCAAATTAACTTATTCAGGATTTACCCATAACCACCATATATAGTAGAGTTGAAAGGCGCTTAACCCCTATAAATGATCATTTCATCTTTTGCGTAAGTTCTGTTATTTTAGGAAGGGGGCTCAAAAATTTATATTAGAGTTGTTGGGTGTTGGAAAATTGAAAATTCTTCAAAGCTTACTCTATCAAGTATTAAGTCCTGTTCCTATTGAAAAACGCTATAAAATTTGACTATATTTGGGTTGTAGCCTTCCATACAACTCTATTGAGCCCAACTTGATTTCTCATTGGCTACGGCTTATATTCAAATCCGGTAGCATCGGTGTTATTCAGTATTCAATATCAAAGTCTATACCGATCAGGCTGAACAACGCCATAGATTGCTTGAATAGGGCGCCAGGGCTTAATAGGGCGCCAGGGCTTAATGGGCCACCAGGTCACGCCATACATTGGCTGCATGAAACCACCAAACACTGTTGCCAGCTGTTCTTCATTCAAATCTTCCAGCACATTATCTTCAGCATCAGTTGACTCTAGTGCCTGGAATGTATATTCTTCTAGCTCCTCAGTGGTGAAATCATAGCCAGCTTCTACAAGGATTTTTCTTCCTTCTTCTTGAGTTTGAGTAGCTTGCAGTTCAGCCAAAAACTCTTGATCATGAGCTATTCTCTCATAAAAAGCTTGAACATTTTCTAAGGACATGATCGACTCCTGAATTTCTTGAAATTATTTATTGGTTATATGTAACAGCAGGTTATATTATTGCCTAAACTTTCTTATAAATGCAAGGGGTTGAACAAAATAAAAGTGTATCTAATTAACACAATTATGTCTCGAAATAACGACTAATAATCGTCGATTTTAACTCAAAATTAGCTAAAAGCCAGTTAATTCAATCAGAAAAGATAATTATTGGAGACATAACTCGCACAATTATGTCTCGGATTTTAGAGTAATAATCGTCTATATTGAGGCAAAACCAGCTAAAAGCAAGTTAATTCAATCTCAAAAAATAATTATTGGAGACATAACTCACACAATTATGTCTTTTTTGATTTTCTGATGGTATCGAGCCACAATAAAAGTCTCAAAAAAACAGCCCCATAATTTAATGGAACTGAACTAAAAAATCATTATTGAACTGTGGTGTGGTGTGGGTTGGGTCACCAGAACGAAACTCTAAAGATATAGGTTGTTGTTGGGTTCGCGATCGCTTAACCTAACCTACACCAGACTAGAAGAAAATATAGAAGCTATTTAGTATTTTTGTCTGCTATAGGCGATCGCCACTGCTCAAAGGGAGGTTAGACTTTACATAACTGGCAAAAATTAGAAGAGGATTTACGGACACAAATTTTAGCGTTGTTGTTCGAAGGTTCATGCAACCAGGGGCGAACGCTATTTTCATTAGTTAGGCTTTTTGTTGGGTTAAGCGACAGCGAACCCAACCTACACCAGACTATTTTTTAATAAATATGGGTTCTATTAATCATGTTAGTTTAGGCGATCGCGATTTTCATTAGTTTTGAGAGAAACTGTCTCGGCAGAAGAAGTAAGGAATCAACTGTTTTTTTAGGCGACCATATTAGAGCTGCTAAAAGAAATTAAGCGAACAGTACGAATCAAAGTGTGAGAGAATATCTGTCTATACAAATAAGAATTGATCTGGATTACCTAAATCTAGTAGATCATCCATACCTTCAACAAGAGCAATTCTTTCATTACTATCGGACATAAAAATAGCAGCTCCTCCTCCCCAACTGATTATAGCGTAGTCACTACTACTACCATGCAGTTGAATCTTATCTATACTAGCTAATTCAAAATCCTGGATAATAGCGTAATCACTATCAAAATTATCGTTATAGTAAACGTTATATTCATCACCTAAGACAAACAAATCATTACCGGCACCGCCATACAAAATATCTATCTCATTAAGACCAGGATCAGTAGACATTGCATAAACTCCTGTGAGGGTATCGTTACCTTGTTGCCCGTATAACTCATCATTACCTTTGTCACCGTTCAGATCATCATTATCCTTACCTCCTTTAAGGATGTCATCACCATCACCACCGCTCAGATTATCAAAACCCTTTTGACCATATAAGATGTCATTTCCTGCCTCACCGTACAGGTCGTCATTATGCTTACCTCCTTTCAGGGTATCATCACCATCACCACCAGAGAGGGTATCATCATTCTTTCCTCCTTTAATAGTGTCATCACCATCACCACCGCTCAGATTATCAAAACCATTTTGGCCATATAAGATGTCATTTCCTGCATCACCGTACAGATCGTCATTATGCTTACCTCCTTTCAGGGTATCATCACCATTACCACCAGAGAGGATATCATCACCATTTTGCCCGAATAACTTATCATTGCCTGCTTCACCAAACAGTTCGTCGAAATCATTTCCTCCTTTAAGGGTATCATCACCATCACCACCAGAGAGGGTATCATCATCCTTTCCTCCTTTAATAGTGTCATCACCATCACCACCGCTCAGATTATCAAAACCATTTTGGCCATATAAGATGTCATTTCCTGCATCACCGTACAGATAGTCATTATGCTTACCTCCTTTAAGGGTGTCATCACCATTACCACCAGAGAGGATATCATCATCATTTTCCCCGAATAACTTATCATTGCCTGCATCACCAAACAGTTCGTCGAAACCATCTCCTCCTTTCAGGGTGTCATCACCAAGTATCCCGTATAAGAAGTCATCACCAGCAAAACCCTTGATGATATCATTGATGTCGGAGGTATCGATGTCACCAAATAATATATTATTTCCAGAATCACCTTCAATTATTGCCATTTGCTTTTTAAATTAAAAATAACGGTTTAGGAAATCAACAAAATTGATTTGGAATTAGACTTTGTTTTGTCTCTTTCCATTTATATTATTGCCTAAAATTTCCTATGAATGCAAGGGGTTGAACAAAATAAAAGTGTATCTAATTAACACAATTATGTCTCGAAATAACGACTAATAATCGTCCATTTTAACTCAAAATTAGCTAAAAGCTAGTTAATTCAATCAAAAAAAATAATTATTGGAGACATAACTCACACAATTATGTCTTTTTTGATTTTCTGATGGTATCGAATCACAATAAAAGTCCAAAAAAAATAGCCCCATTGTAGCCCCATAATTGAGCTGGAGCTGAACTGAAAAATTATTATTGAACTGGGGTGTGGGTTGGATAACCAAAAAGAAACCCCACAGATATAGGTTGTTGTTGGGTTGCGCTGTCACTTAACCCAACCTACAAAGACTATATCACTCTATAAACATCCTCAGAATTAGCATTCAAATAAGGACGCTGCAAATCAATTCCCAATAAAGAAAATTGCTCCAAAATAGCCCTCATTCTTCCTTCAGTCGAATTATCCCCCTGGTCCCAAGCTTTCAATAATCCATTTGCTATCATCTGACACCTATTCATACCAAAACTTTCCTGACTAGCAAATTTCCTGTCTGGCTCTTCAGCTAATCCCAAACCCGGTGCCAACTCCATGGTAAATAAAGGTATTTCTGATTTAAAATAAGATTTATTCTCCCCATAAACATCCGACAAAACCTGCCTCACCAACTCATAATTATCCTTATCAAAATAAAGTACCCCAGCATCACAGCGATCATAATAATCACGAGCATACAACACTTTAAAACTAAAAGGAACAGCAACCTGATTTAATTTCTCTGTCAAACTACCCATGACTACTACTGCACCTTCAGAAGTAAAGTTAAAATAAACTCGCACCACTCCAGATTGACTTTCCGACTCTACCTGACTCTGACTACCCAAATTACCAACCGCCATATAGAAACCATTTTGCACCAAATTCTTAGGCATCCGAATTGCCACCGAATCCCCCACAACAGCAGCCTTCTGAGATTCTTGAAGATGCTTTTCTCGTTCAATATGCAGTCGCAAACCATTCTTAGTAACAGCTAAAGCACCATCAGTTTCCTCCCTCAACACCGACCAACCAGAATCAAAATACCCCTCTCCCCTATTACTTTCTTCTAACTGAATATAAAACTCCATCTCTACCCCAAGAAAAGTATTATTCTCCAAATCTAATGGGCGACTATTTTCCTCACTATCCAATGCTAAGGAAGTTTGCATCGAACCATTATAATAGATACCATAGAGAAAACTACGCAATTGTAGACTCAAATATTTATCCCGCATTTGTTTTGGCAATGCCTGAAAACGAGCAACCACCTCAGCAGGCAAATCTAAAGGTTTATACTCAGGATGACGAATAGAAAAATCAGAGGAAATTTCTACCCTCTCAACAATGTCTAATAAAACTTCTTTTAATCGCCCAGTTACTCCAGTAGGGAAGTGATAACTTGGAAACTCAAGTAATTGCATAATTTTTAAACCTCGTAAAATTTTTTAAGCATTATTGTAGTGGACTGTTTCATCTTAAATGTGGCAAAAGAAAAGTTGCCCAGAGATAGCTTTACTATCGTTCGCTATGACAATTCTCAACCACTATATTCCTGTTATTTACCCTGTAGTAGTTCATTAAAAACGTTGTAGTACTAATGCACTCTACTGACTCCTGGCTCCTGACTCCTCAATACTTCTTCAATAGCAACACCAAAAATTGTAGACATTGATGAGTCAGGGCGACATAATAATGCTTTGGCAACCTGAAGCATAGCAATACCCGTATTATTAAAAGTCTTTTGATATTGAACCATTGACAAAATTCCTGTCATCAAACCCCAACCTGCAAACTGTACTACTTGTCTCAAAAAATCAGGACGATATTCCACAATTTCTGGGAAAGTTTCTAAATAAGCTTTAGCTAAAGCAGCAATAGACGGTTGAAGTAATTCAAGGGGAGTGGTGGCAAATTTGAGAGATTCTTCTATACTCAGAGAGTTACTAATAACCAAACTACCCAACCAAAGTTGCAGATAGCTGCTGATAGCCGTTCCCAAATCAAAAGCAGGGTCTCCCCAACTAGACCTTTCCCAATCAATTAACCGCACAATATTTTTACCGGAATTTTCCCAATCTTGAGCCATGAGAATATTATTTAGTTTCAGGTCATTGTGAGTCAGACAACTAGGAGATAAAGTCTCGCGAAGTTGAGCGATCGCTTGCCCCAAACTGTCATATCGTTGATAAAGAGCAAAAAATCTCAACCCATCTACAGGAGCAATACCAAAAATTTCTGGTCCTATCCTTTCGAGACTATCCACCAAAAGTGGGGAGACTTCAGGTTTAGTACTAACAACTTCGCTAGCAAAGAACTCCCGATAATTTTCTCTATTCCAAGTATCGCGGTGAACAGTCCCCAAAAATTTACCGATTTGAGCAGCAACCTTTGTAGGGAAACTATTTTCCTTAGAATAGAAATCACTTAAATCTCGATAATTATCCAGGTAAGTAGAGACCACAATAGACTTTTCAGGGTCGTGAAATAACAACTCTGGCAGAAAGACACGCCAATGGTCAAGTTCAGGAAATGTCCGTAAGAATTTTTGGATTCGCCATTCTCCAAACAACTCACCAAGGGTTTTTCCTTGAGAATTATATTGTTCTTGTTTAACCAGAAGCTTTCGACCCTCTGGC
Source organism: Trichodesmium sp. MAG_R02 (assembly GCA_023356605.1). Classification (GTDB taxonomy): domain Bacteria; phylum Cyanobacteriota; class Cyanobacteriia; order Cyanobacteriales; family Microcoleaceae; genus Trichodesmium. The sequence continues at coordinate 9,847 of JAKQYE010000142.1, forward strand.
AAAGTCACCAATAAATTAAAATTCTTAGCACTAATTCGCTCAACATTACTCTGAGATGCCTGGGAGGGATATGGCTCCCCTTTCTGTAGGGAATCACATAAACCATTTTCTACTAAATAGTCGTAGACATTCCGAGAGTTTAAGACAAACTTCATTTAAACTCGCCTCTCAATTAAATATATAAATCATTAATTACTACCTATCTATTTATACTGACAAAATTTTACGAGCCTGACAAGCATTTTCATGAAATCAAAAAGACATAACTGACATAATTATGTCTCTATTTACAGAAAAGATGCAGTTCATAAATTTATAACAAACTTAGCTAAGAACTCGGAGATGATTATCATCAGGACTTACCTACAGCCACTACATCCAGTGACGGATAATCCTAGAAAGTCCCCTACATATGCCGTTTTCAAGGTGAAGCATGGGTAAGTCCTGAGAAGATTGGAATGTCAGCAGTATATTAGCTAACCACAACCCACCCCCTTTGTGGTATGGGAGCAAGAGGGGTGGGTATAGCAGTCAATGAAACGTCAAACCGCATCGGATCTACAGCCCGGTTGTTTAAGGGCGCCTAACAGCCCGAGAGGATGTCAATCATATATAGTAAAATTTTTCATTTTGTTAAGCACTCATGTTAACCCTTACAAATGGTGTAGAATTTCATATGCCTGGGTAAGTCCTGTTTTTGTCCATCACCTAGTGTTTTGAGCTCAAAAAAAAGACATAAACTATAAAATTAAGTCTTTTTTTTAGTTATTACTTACATTGGGAATTTTTATAGGATAGTATAGACTGTCAAAAGTATTATTGAAAGTTTGTAGCTATTCAGGACAATAGTTCATACCATAGTTTTCAGGTGGCCACACAGAGGACATTCCATGATGATGGGAAGTATTTAGGGACAATGGTCATCTGATCATTCCCACACTTTCTTGACGCACTAGTCCATAACTTATAGCCTTTGAAAATTTTCGGTCTTGCTAAATAACTTTATAATTTTTCTAGATTTTGAATTAGGTTTATAACTTTCAGCTATCTATATCATACCTAGAATCAGCAATGCCGAATTTTCTTTGAAAATTGGTTTTACTTGCAAATCTAGCAAAACATATTACTTAAATTATGGCAATTCAACTTCAACAAGCTCTAGAAGTAGGAAAATACCTTCTAACTCAACGACTCAAAGGGCGTAAGCATTTTCCTTTAGTATTAATGTTAGAACCTTTGTTCCGGTGTAACTTAGCTTGCCCTGGTTGTGGCAAAATTCAGCACCCCAAGGAAATATTAAAGCAACATCTCACACCTCAAGAATGTTTTACTGCTGTAGAAGAATGTGGCGCTCCTGTAGTTTCTATTCCAGGAGGAGAACCTTTATTACATCCACAAATTTCTGAAATCGTAAAAGGGTTAGTAGAACGGAAAAAGTTTGTTTATTTATGTACTAATGGTTTATTACTAAAAAAGAATCTTGATAAATTTAAACCTTCTCCTTATCTAACTTTTAGCGTTCATCTTGATGGTTTACAAGCAAATCACGATAAATGTGTGGATAGAAAAGGGGTGTTTCAAATAGCAGTTGAAGCAATTCGTGCTGCTAAAGCTAAAGGCTTTCGAGTTACCACTAATACTACTGTATTTGAGGGAACAGACCCGAAACAAATGCAGGAATTTTTTGATTTCTTGGAAAGTTTAAATATTGATGGAATGATGATTTCTCCTGGTTATAGTTATGAGTGGGCACCAGACCAGGATAATTTCCTGAAGCGACAACAAACACGATTGTTATTTCAAGAAATTCTGACTCCTTTTAAAGCTGGTAAAAAGAATTGGAATTTTAATCATAATCCTCTATTTTTAGATTTTTTGATGGGAGAAAAAGATTATGATTGTACTCCCTGGGGTAGTCCTAGTTATAGTGTCCTTGGGTGGCAAAAACCTTGTTATTTAATGAATGAAGGGTATTATGCTACATTTAAAGAACTTATAGAGAAAACTAATTGGAATAGTTATGGTTATAAAAGTGGGAATCCTAAATGTTCTGATTGTATGGTTCATTGTGGTTATGAACCGACAGCAGCAATGGCAGCAATGCAGTTAGAAAATATTCCTCAAGTTGTGGGTTCTTTATTTAAAATTGGTGCTTAAATAAATTGATACAATCTAAGTAGAAAGTTAATTTTTTCTCTTTCTACTCTTTGAAAAATCTAGTAATATCATGTCTGAATAATTAGTGCTCAGAAAGTTTTTGTTTGTAGTATTTTGTTTGTAGTAGGACTTGACCCCTGGAAATATCTATATTTAGGACTTAAGCCTTACTACAAGCTTGAATTGTAACTATTCAAGGGAACATGATATAACACTGGTAAAAGTCGGGAAAACTGTTCATAGCAATGTGACAGCAGAACCATAAAAATTGGCGGTATCTCGCAATGCTTCGAGGAATATCCCCAAAGCGCTATTCCAATCTCTCGGCATTGAGTTACCGTAGTGCCGACATTTAAAATACTTTTAGCCTCCTAAGTTTTGATGAACATGGCCACACTTTGTACAAGTTTTGGAAGTATATTCCTCAGTTACATCTATTACGGTTGCGCCTCGTTTTAAACCATGGAACTTAAGAGTTTGTTTGAAACGATTACGTGCCCAATGAGCGCATTTGGCGAACTATTTTTGAGTTCAATTTACGTTTCTTTTTTCCTGATTTGGCAACCATTTAGGATGACTCAAAAGTAGGAATAAAGATAAGGCTCTGGCTCACTTGTTAACCATTTTGCTACTTTTTTATGGACTTCATCTATGACCATTTCTCAAAAACCTTTCTGCCTGTATATTGATTAAGGGACACACCCCTAACCCCTCCCAAGAGGGTAGTAGGAAGTTGTATGCAATGTCGGTACATTTGAATACTTACACTTTGGAGGATTTTGGCACTTATGCTCTCTGGCAATAAGCAGAAGGAAAGAAAAGGTACTTATGGGAGAAGTTTTTTTTGACTATCCAAACATGATATAACCCATGCAAACCCTGCTGCTTAAAAAGACTTTTTCAGCAAACCCTACTTAAGTATAGCATTAATGTATGGGAATCAGTATAATTTCGCGATCGAGAGTAATCTGGTATTTCTTTATGGGAGAAAGTACGGAATTTTTCTCAGTTTGCCTGCGTAAGTCCTGATCAATTAATATTTATTTCCTGAGTAGGTCGGAACAAAGAAAATAGCCCGGTAGTCCTGCATGGTAATGGTATACAGACAGGACCTACGCAAAAAATGAAATTATACGTCTGTTGTAGGGGCTTTTTGGCTATTCGCCCCTACACACATAGGGGTGTAGCCCCGCATTGGTGACGCAACAGAGCGCGCACCGAGAGATGGCGCTTGGTGCGTAAGTCCTGACAGAAAATCAAAAATACTAGCGCACGGGAGCTTGATCCTTCCACTACCATGCCTTGTAACAAACATTGCAGGACTCTGCACGACCATTACAATGCACCACCACCTAAAGAAAATAGCCCAACAGAATTTATATCAATCAAAATTTGATTAAAGTGAATGACAAGATAATTAAGCTAGATCCCCAAATGACTCCTGATATTAACTAGGTAATATTGGTGTTATTCAGTATTAAGGGTTAAAGTGATATTATAAAGATATTGAGTTTAAATATGTTGAAACTATCAGGCATCAGGCTAATCCTCATTCTAGCTATGGCTATAATAGTATGAATAAATCAAAAATCCTTGCTCTGAGTGGAGTAGCTATTTTAATCTTCCCATCAATGACTGTTGCCCAAATCATCCCGGCCTCTGATGGAACAGGAACAGTTGTTATCCCTAAATCTCAAACCCCAAATTCACAAACTTTTGATATTGGGGGAGGAAGTCCGTCGGCAGATCGAGCTAATTTATTTCACAGTTTTGAACAGTTTAACTTGAATGCTGGGCAAACCGTTAATTTTATTTCAACTCCAGAAACTCAGAATATTTTGACACGGGTTAAGGGAAGAAGTATTTCTCAGATTGATGGGATGATTCAGGTAACAGGAAGTAATGCTAATTTATTTTTGATGAATCCTGCAGGAATAATTTTTGGCTCGAATACTCGTTTAAATGTACCCGCTTCCTTTTTTGCCACAACATCAACTGCAATTGATATTGGAAATAGTATCAATGGTATTCGTTTCTCTCGTTTTAATACATTTGGACCAAACAACTACTCAGAATTAGTAGGTTCTCCTCGTGGGTTTGTTTTCTCAGGAACATCCGGAACAATCATTAATCAAGGAAATTTAAGAATAACAGATGGACAAACCATTGGGTTAGTAGGAAACTCTGTTGTGAATTTAGGAAGACTTGATCCTCCTAACGGTAATATTAATATTGTAATGGCACCGGAGAATGGTTGGGTTCAGATTAGGCAAAATGGAAATATTTTGAGTTTAGAAGTACCAGCTCAGACAATTTTGCAAAATCCAGGTTTACCTATAGTAGATTTGCCAAAAATTCTCACGGGTGGAAATCAAGAACACCCAACAAATGTTCGAGTCATGGAAAATGGCACAATTCAACTTACCAACTCTGAGAATGTTAATCGAGCTTTACCCAGAGGCAAAACTGCTTCTGAAACTGTAAAAACTGATAAAAATAATGATGGAGTCTCCTTTGTGCCTCGTGTTTCAGGGGAAACTTTATCTAGGCAGTCGGTGAGAGTTATTAATACTTCCGAATCTGCTTTATCAAAACAACCTCTTTCCTCAAACGGGTCTCAGAATCAGTTTAAGAATAGGAGAAATATTCCAAAAACTGAGTCTATTCCTATAGAATCTACCAATATTTCTACTAGAGAACACCCCAGTCGTGGTTCACAACAAACAAAATATTCTAGGGGAATTCCAGGATTGGCAAATTCTCACTTTAAGTCGGAACCTCCTTCATTGAGACCACCTCACCCTATAGAGTCTC
>JAKQYE010000142.1:14917-16792 GCA_023356605.1 Trichodesmium sp. MAG_R02
CTAATCTTTCTACTAGAGAACACCCCAGTCGTGGTTCACAACAAACAAAATATTCTAGGGGAATTCCAGGATTGGCAAATTCTCACTTTGAGTCGGAACCTCCTTCATTGAGACCACCTCGCCCTATAGAATCTCCTAATCTTTCTACTAGAGAACACCCCAGTCGTGGTTCACAACAAACAAAATATTCTAGGGGAATTCCAGGATTGGCAAATTCTCACTTTGAGTCGGAACCTCCTTCATTGAGACCACCTCGTCCGTCAGATACAGATAATATTCTCAAAATTATACCTTCTCCAGTTACACCCTTGAATAATCCTGAAATTAGATTATCTGTAGAACCAAAACCATCCTCAGCAAGAGTCTCTGCCATTGAAGAAAGAAGTCCTACTGTAGAAACTGGCTCAGAGTCTATAATGAATTATCCAGTTGTGCGGTCTCTGTTATCCCCTCAGACTCAATTTCCAAGGGCACAAATTTTAACTGAAGCTAGTATTCGAGAAGTTTTTAGTCAAATAGAGGCTCAAACCCAACAAAAACCTGCTGTAATTTATGCGATCGCTCATCCAGATAAATTGACTGACCAAATTGAAGGTGTGGAACTACAGAATTTCGCAAGCGGACTAACTTTAATGTTAGTCTTGCCAGATGGCAAACCAATTATCAAGAGTATTCCAGATGTAAAAGTCAGCCAACTCCGTCGAATTGCAAAAGAATTTTATATGGAAGTTAGTGACCCCAGAACAACAGGATGGCCAGCAGCTCGCCAACTATATCAGTGGTTAATTGCTCCCCTAGAAGCTGACTTAAAAGAGGCTGGTATTAATACTCTCTTATTTTATTTAGATGAGGAGTTACGTTCAATTCCTTTAGCTGCCTTGTATGACGGGCAAAAGTTTTTGATTGAGAATTATAATTTTAGTCTAATTCCCAGTTTGAGTCTAACTAATGCCAGTTATGAAAGACTTGAGAATGCTAAAGTTTTGGCAATGGGAATGTCCGAATTTGTACACAAACCTACTCTACCCAGTGTTCCCACTGAACTTTTAACTATCACAGAGAAATTATGGTCAGGGGAAGTTTTACTTAATCAATCTTTTACCCTAGAGAATTTTCAGAAAAAGCGGAGCCAACAAACATTTAAAATTATTCATATGGCTACTCATGCTAACTTCTCTGCCAAAAATCCTCCCTACATTCAGCTTTGGGATCGAAAGTTACCTCTCAAAGAACTCCGAGATTTAGAGTGGTACAAACAACCCCAGGTGGAGTTGTTGGTTTTGAGTGCTTGTGAAACAGGTCTAGGCTATAACCAAGAAACAGAAATAGGATTTGCTGGGTTAGCCCATCAAGCGGGAGTCAAGTCAGCTTTAGCTAGTTTATGGCAAGTGAGTGATGTGGGAACATTAGGGTTAATGATTGAATTCTATCGTAATTTAAAGTCAAGTTCGATTAAAGCAGAAGCTTTAAGACAGTCACAGTTGGCCTTATTACGCGGAAAAATTGAGATTGAATCAGGTTTGCTGGACTCAACTCGGGGAGATGTCTCGGTATCAAAGAACTTAGCCCTTCGTTTACAGACAGAAAATTTTGCTCATCCTTATTATTGGGCTAGTTTTACTATAATTGGTAGTCCATGGTAAGCAATCTGGGGAAATGCCTTGACATTAAACACTCCTACAGCATTCAGGAGGGAAGAGAAAGTTTTTTTATTACTAATTATCCGGACATAATATTAATCTTTATTTTCAAAGATTGATAGGGAAGTAGGGGGATGGGGAGATGGCGAGATTTGTAGATAGCAGAATCTTTTGTATTTAATATTAGATTTTAGCGGATGTTGACAGAGGGCAGAAGTTTTTTTCCCATTTTATT
>JAKQYE010000143.1:0-2821 GCA_023356605.1 Trichodesmium sp. MAG_R02
TATGCACATTATATACTATCTGTCAATGCGTAACTCCTAATTCCCTCTAAAAGCTGATAGCTAGTTACAGAAACTCAATCAGGAGCTAGGAAAACACCAAGTTACAAACAACTAACAGGGGCGAATACTATTTACCCCTACTAGATATAGTAGTTTTGCGTAAGTCCTATCAATCAGGACTTACGTATTGCTTCTATATATGGTGTATTTTTGATAATCCTGATCCGATATTTACACTACAATTAGTGTCTTTGCGTAAGTCCTGTCAATTACACAAGTGGCACAAAACGTTCTTTTTCTGGAACATCAGTATACTCAGCCACAATTTGCCGGAATTCGTCACCATCAATCGTCTCTTTTTCAATTAACAGATCAACCAAACGATCTATAACAACCCGGTGACTGCGCATCATATGACAAGCATGTTCATAACAATGTTCTACAATAGTGCGGACTTGAGCATCAATACGAGAAGCAATTTCATCAGAATATTCTGAACGAGTCATTAAGTCCCGACCCAAGAATACCTCACTTTGTTGAGTTTCCAGAGACATCGGACCCAAATCAGACATACCGTAACGAGTCACCATTTGACGTGCCATCCCTGTAACTTGTTGGAGATCATTACCAGCACCAGTTGTCACCTCAGCATCCCCAAAAATAACTTTCTCAGCGGCGCGACCACCAAGAGCACCAGTAATGCGAGCCAAAATTTGTGACCTGGAGATTAAACCTTGTTCTTCATCAGGCATAAACCAGGTGAGACCACGAGCTTGACCACGAGGCACTAAAGTCACTTTTTGCACAGGGTCATGTTCTTTCACTAGAGTACCAACAATAGCATGACCCACTTCGTGATAAGCAATAAGTCGCTTGCTTTTACCATCTATGAGCGGAGTACCTTCCATACCTGCAACCACTCGGTCTACAGCGTCATTAATTTCTAGCATAGTAATTGCTTCTTTGCGACGACGAGCAGTCAGGATAGCAGCTTCATTCAATAGGTTAGCTAAATCTGCACCTGTAAAACCAGGAGTCCGACGAGCGATCGCTTCTAGAGATATTTCATTACTTAGCTTCTTATCACGAGCATGAACATTTAGAATTGATAAACGACCCTTAATATCAGGAGCATCAACAGTAACTTGACGGTCAAATCTACCAGGGCGTAACAATGCGGAATCTAAAACATCAGGGCGGTTAGTCGCAGCAATAATAATAATTCCGCTATTTCCCTCAAAACCATCCATTTCAGTTAGTAGTTGGTTAAGAGTTTGTTCTCGTTCATCATTACCTCCACCAATACCAGCACCTCGTTGTCTTCCAACCGCATCAATTTCATCAATAAAGATAATACAAGGGGCATTTTCCTTTGCCTTTTTGAAAAGATCTCGTACACGGGAAGCACCCACACCAACAAACATTTCCACAAATTCCGAACCAGAAATACTAAAGAATGGCACACCAGCTTCACCAGCGATAGCTTTGGCCAACAAAGTTTTACCAGTTCCCGGAGGACCAACTAATAGCACACCTTTAGGAATACGTGCTCCTACAGCAGTAAATCTTTCTGGTTTTTTCAAGAAAGTCACAACCTCTTGTAGTTCTTCTTTGGCCTCATCAACCCCAGCCACATCATCAAAAAGAATTCCTGTTTTGGCCTCCATTGAGAAGCGAGCTTTTGATTTACCAAAGTTCATTGCTTGTCCAGGGCCACCAGGAACATTACTAGAGCGACGGAATAGAAAGAACAGACCTACAATCAATAAAATTGGGAAAATCAAATTTCCTAATAAACCCCAAACTGCTCCTTCATTTCGCGGGGGGTGGCTGTCAAAGTTAATATTTGCTTCTCGTAGATGGGAAATTAGGTCTGGGGAATTAACAGGTAAATCTACCCGTAATTTTTGGACTCGATTATCCAATTCTGGATCGACTGCTTCTACAATAGCTGTACGACCATTATCGTAAAGGTCTACACTGGTAACTCTATCTGCTTCTAAATAGTCTAAAAATCGACCATAGCTCATGCGGGTACTTGCAGTGTTACTACCCATATTTACTTGTGTTTGGGCAAATGTCCCTTGCCAAATAAAAAAACCAATGACTAAAGCTGGTATAGTCCAAAGTACAATTGTTCTCCAAGAAATTTTCATCAAAAAAAGGCCTTATTTAATAAAATTGCATTTGAAAGTAGGCTGTTTAATTTTCTACACTTAATAATCTTAACTAAATTTAACTTAACAATAGACATTAGGGCAACTTTTTGGACTCTAGTAGCTAATAGTGTTGATTCAAACTATCATTATTGACATTCTCCCTGGCCTAAAGGTACGGAGATTCCTACCGACCAGTAGCTCCGATGCAGGTTAATCTCTCACAAACTGCTGTGGCCACCCCTATTCCCTCGGTGGGAGGGCAGCAAGAGGGGTGGGTTAGGCTGGCTGGTCCATCCTTGGTCCTGGAATGCCTTCCCGCAACTTACCAAAAATTCTTGTGAGTTTTTATTTGTGCCTTCAGGGCGCTAACTGATCATTGACCATGGGCTTCCCAAGTTCTGCCCTCAACAAACGGAGTTTCCACAATCCTCTCCTTTTCTACAGTATCTATGATAGTTGGTGGGTATTCAAACCAAACTTCTCATAACATGGAAGGCCCCCTACTTATGGGCAAGGCTTTAAACCCAATTTTTCGGTAAAATTCACTTAATATTTGCTAGAAAGAAATAGCTTGAACAAGGAGTGAGCAAAAAGGAGAAAGAAATATCAATGAGAATTTCAACCTACAAGCCTTTTAGGTAATACTTAAGAGTTATCTTGAT
>JAKQYE010000143.1:2921-7167 GCA_023356605.1 Trichodesmium sp. MAG_R02
TTCACTTAATATTTGCTAGAAAGAAATAGCTTGAACAAGGAGTGAGCAAAAAGGAGAAAGAAATATCAATGAGAATTTCAACCTACAAGCCTTTTAGGTAATACTTAAGAGTTATCTTGATCAGGACTTACGCAGTACCGCTATATGTGGTGCCAAAAATTATTATTTTTAAGATATTGCCACTATACATAGTGCCGTTGCGTAAGTCCTATTGATAACTTATCTATTCTATAAATTAAATTCTGACTTACATCCTTTGCTCCGAAGGTATAGCGCTACGGGCAACTCAAAAGTCAAAAGTTAAAAGTAATCTATGATTGAGTATCGGTATTTAGCCATGTCGGGGTCCTAAATGCGTATTACCATAACAGTAAACATTATGGCTGTAATAGAGAAAATAGGTTTAGACCCAAGCTAAGTATTTAGAAGTATTTTAAGGAGTTCCTAAATAATATTTCTATGGTCAGCAAGGAAAGAAAGGTCCAAACGTAAGTTACTCCTTTTTCGTAATAGTGGTTTGGTAGTTTTAGTTATCATTTATCAGTACATTATGCTGAAGTCAAAGGCTTGAAATACTCAATCAAAGATTTTTTTTCATCCCCTCAGAAGGGGAGGCTTGAGACCTTACTTTTTGGTCACCAAACCCTTACAATTAATCCCTATGACCTTAGTCCGAAGATCCAAACTTATGCTTGTGAACTGGAAGAGAGTAACTTCCCAGGCTGAAGCAAGAAATAAATATAGTCAACCTTCATCTCCTCCCAGTAGAGGAGCTAGAAGAATGGATCAATTTCACTTGACTCTGTAGGAATTGTATAGGTTTTGTACAGCAGTAGTTAACCTTAACTTCGATGTTAATTTTCAGAAATTTTAGTCCTTTAATCTAGTGCCGTTAATCTTAATTCCCTATCTATATAGAATTTAGGATTTTTAATAACGGTGATGTTTTAATTGAAGAATTTAGTGAGGTAATACAACCTAATGGTAATTAAACAGCCAGCAGCAGCAGCAATGCTGACCCAGAAATCAGGTAATGTTGTTAAAAAAGCTATTCTTAGCGCAGATCTAGGACGAACAGCTACGAAAGCTTGTGTTAGTCGCACCCAAAATGGTGTAGTTTTTATTCCAGCCAATGTCAAACAATTGACTGTAGAACAAGTAAGATCAGGGAATTTTGAGTCTAAACCTACAGATCCATTATTAGATATGTGGTTGGAAAATCAAGGTTATGGATATGCTGTAGGTCAACTAGCTGCTGACTTTGGAGCTAATCTATTTGGTGATGAACGATCTTTTGCTAAGTCTAAAGTTGAAGATGCTTTAATTAAAGTCTTGGCCTGTGCTGGCTATTTTCAGCTCAAAGGAGAATTTTCGGTTGTCATAGGTTTACCTTTTTATTCCCAAGAACAATTTGAAAAGGAAAAAGCACAGATTATTAGCCAATTGGAATCTCCTCATCAAATGTTTTATCGAGGCGGTGAAGAAGTAGAAATTAGAATTAATAAAGTTTGGGTCATGCCAGAAGGATATGGTAGTTTACTATGGACTGAGGCTAACCATGGCAAAGAATTTCAACCACAATTACCCAAACTATCCCTTGCTATTGTTGATATTGGCCATCAAACCACTGACTTCTTGATGGTAGATCGCTTCCGGTTTGCCAGAGCAGCTTCTAAGAGTGAACCTTTTGCCATGAGCCAATTTTATGAAGATTTAGCTAGTAAGATTGAAGGGGCAGATGCTCAGTCTTTATATTTGCTGGAAGCAGTCCACAAACCTGAAGGCCAGCGTTCCTATCGTCCCAGAGGAGCTACAAAACCTATTAATCTTGATGGTGTTATACCTGAGTTGCGTAAAGTTTTTGCTGCTAAACTTTGCGACCGTTTAATTAAGTGGATACCAGAAAGGGTAAGCGATGTTATTCTCACTGGTGGTGGAGCAGATTTTTTCCGGGAAGATTTGGAAAAACTTCTACAAGAAGCAGGCCTCAATCCTCATTTAGCTCAACCACCAAGAGAGGCAAATGCTTTGGGACAATATATCTATGGAGAAGCTCAACTAGCGATATCTAAGTAAGTTGTTATTAAAAAATTTAGTTTAAAGCTTCCCCCTTCTAGGGGGACTTTAACCTACAATTAGGGTTTGCTGAAAAAGTCTTTTTAAAGAGTCGGGGAGCAGGGGAGTGGGAGAATGGGTAGGGATGTTGTATCGACCTCTTTACAGAGAAACAGGAAATTTATAGAGGAGGTAGTTGGATATATTGTCCCTTGCTGCCCCCTCTGCCATGGGAACCCCCGAAATACTATATTGGGTGAGCTTGAATGACCGAAAACTCAGCAGTTTTTCAATGGGAGAAAAATATAAAACCTTTATGTGTCAATGGTTTTATTTAATTAGCAAGCCCTAATTAGAGACATCTAAAAGGTAATCAACCCTTATAAAAACTAGGCTATCAAGCTGGATAGACATACGCTAATTAATGTTGTATCTAAAAGGTTAAGGGTAAGGTTTCAGATTCCTGTGTAGTTACTTCTGCATCTGGAAGTCAAAAATAATGAGGGGCAAAGTAGAAAATAAATTTTATTTTTCCCCTATAAAACAGTAAAGTAAAGTGGAATATTGGATTACAAACTGAATTATTGTCTATGGCAGCTAATAAGTTTTTTAAACGATATTTACTAAAATACTTGATATTGTGCTTTGTTTAAGTTAATCAAAATGTGAACTGATGCTGTGGGAAAAAAATTATAAAAAAGAAGTCTTTTTTACCGAAGAGGCAGCAGATAAGCAGTTGTTGGCAGCTATTGAAAAAGAGTTAAATGCTCAAAAGTACCAAACTTTTAGTAATCTCTGTAAGCAAGCTATATGGCAGTTTTTATATGTATCTTCGTCTACTGAATTAGCTCAATCTGCGTCGAATTTGCAACGTATAGAACAGAGGATTTATGAGTTGGCCAAAAAGATTTCTGCTAGTGAAGAAAATGAATACAATCAGATAAACCAATTAGATGATATGAAAAAATACTTGAGTCAAATGAATGAAAAATTGACTCAAATGCAATTATATTTTGATACTAAATTTATTGAAGCTTTGGAGGTGTTTAAGACAGAAATACCAAAAACTGAAGTCGCTATTAATCAATCAGAAGTACCTATTGTTAACCCTAATCAGGATTTAGAATTAAAGACTACTAAACCAAAGCAATTAGAAGAAGATTTATCTATTAAAAAGCCAATGACAGAATCTGACCCCTTGTTAAAGCACTTAACCTCCCTTATAGAAGATTTCTAATTGAAAAAATAATTAGTGATTACTTTAGAACAAATAGCGGGGTTAACTAAAAGACTTTTTTTGGATGGGGAAAATTGACTCGATAATACTCGATGATAGAGAGTTATGTTATCTTAAATAAGAATGAGACAGTATTTGGCACAATAATTACAAATAATTTCATCAAAAGATGTATTGATAGGTGAATACATTCTAGCTATTTTTAATGCACTAAAATCATGTTCTATGTCATTTAAATCAGGAGAGTCTTTTGGCAAAAAGAGTAATTGGTGACCCCCTGCTTCTATTAATTCTCTAATAACGTTTTTTCGTGAGAATTGGTGAATTATCCGTGCAGCAGTACACTGGGAATTTTTAATGATCGTAATAAATGTTGAGTTAACCATTTTTCAAATCCCACGGCATTTAGGGTGACTTTAAATATAATTTGTGCTATTAAATCTTTTTCCTTTTTTCTTCTCCCGGCTACTAAATTTTCTCTTCTACCTCGTTTCGCCTCTTGCTCACCATAAACTTTTTTCCCTTTTTTTGACCAGGCATAAATACAGTCTTGATTATCTTCAAATCCTGATGATTCATCAATAAATACAAGGTTTTTACTTCCAAACTTTTTGATAAAAATTCGTAGTTTCTGATAATATTTTATCCTTTCTTATCCATTTCTTTCTCTATAACGAAGTTGTTTTTTTTCTAGTAATTTTCATTCTTTTTAAAGCATAAAATATAGCTGTAAGATTAACTCCATTTTTTTTAGCTCTGTCTGACAATGATCGACTCTGGATTTTGTTTTACATCTTTTTCCAATCTGGATTTTGTTTTACATCTTTTTCCAATCTGGATTTTGTTTTACATCTTTTTCCAATCTGGATTTTGTTTTACATCTTTTTCCAATCTGGATTTTGTTTTACATCTTTTTCTAATCTGGATTTTGTTTTACATCTTTTTCTAATTCTT
>JAKQYE010000143.1:7267-16698 GCA_023356605.1 Trichodesmium sp. MAG_R02
TCTGGATTTTGTTTTACATCTTTTTCCAATCTGGATTTTGTTTTACATCTTTTTCCAATCTGGATTTTGTTTTACATCTTTTTCTAATCTGGATTTTGTTTTACATCTTTTTCTAATTCTTTCCAATCTAATTTTATTTGACGACTTTTTACCTTAGTTGCTGACAATTTTGGGCGATATCACCATCTATATATCGAAGTTCTTCCTATCCTAAATGTATGAGCTGCTTTAGTAATCGTACCGCCATTTTCTACAAAATTTATTACTTTTTGTGTTAAGTCTAAACTGTAAGGCATAGTTCAAAATAGTTTCTAGTTGACTTGATTTTATTATACTCAATTTTTGTTTCAATCTTAATTAAGACGACTACAAGAATAAAGCAGAAATAATTTAGATATTTTTTATAGTATTGTAATAGTAAGTATTTAGAATATGGACATTAGTAAATCTGGCTTACATTTTTTGCCGTAACTGATATAAGAGGCTGCGGGGGATGAATAGGTAGTATCCCGCAGCAAGAGATTTCTACACCGAAAACTATAGTTATTCCGAATAAGAGTGGGATACTTTTTCAGCTAAAACCCTTTCACAGCAAAAAGATTTTGTCTCAATCTAAATCAGAATGACTATAACTCAGAAATTACTTTTAATTTTTGATTTATGGGTAGCCCTATACTCATCTCATTTAGGGAAATTGTTAAGGGGACAATATTAAACTTTAATTAGTACAAATACATTTCTCTTATTACCTCTGCCAATGCGTAAATTTTCATCTAAATATGTAGTATCTAACCATCCCTTTTGTTCGCGATTTTGTATATTAAAATCAATGGGAGTAAATTTTTTTCCTGATTCTATTTCGGAAATTAATCTGTTAGGCGATTGATAACCAATCAATCTCTGCAAACCTAGAAGTGAACGATTAAATTTAATATTCACTCGTTTTTCTGAAACAGGTTCAAACTGAGCAACAACACTTACAATTCCTTCTAAAAATGGTAAGCTGGATACTTCAGCAATGTTATAGATTGCTGTATCTTGAACTCGGATACATTGATAAATTTCACCTAGTTTCAGCAACGGAAAGTTGTCAATCCGTAATAAGTCCTGGCTAGTAGTGTAGATTAACCTCCAATTACCATTTAATAGTTCTTTTGCTTCCAACGGGTGGGGGTTTGGATTGTAATCTTCTAACTGAGCGATCGCTGCTAAAATTTCTTTCTGATGATTTTTACTTGCTAGTAAACCGCGATTTTTCCCTGTGAGTACTTCAATTAATTTAGATTTATGTATCATAATTCCTGTTGATTGTCAATATTCCTTGAATTATAAGGCGACAATACTTATGAGCATCCTAAAGAGTGCTTAGATTATTTTTATAACAGTTAATTTTAACTAAAAGCCTTTGAAATTCTGACTCCTGACTTCTAATTACTACCAAAATATGGTGCTAGTTCGTTGCAATCCCTATCTATCATGAGTGTTTTGTAAAGGGAAATAGCAGTGTCCTTACTAGGTCTTGTTCGTCCCCATCTACGCATTATGGGAGCATTATGGGAGTAATACTACCCAAAATATTACAATTTTTATGAAATACGTTGATATTTGTTGCCAAAGACGGGTGATAGAGAGACCCGCAGATGGGAATATAGGAAGATTCAAACACTAGCACAATTTTTTGTATTTCCTATTAAATAGGGTTAGCGTATATATAACATACAATAGTTTCCGCGGGTTATAAGGTAAATATATTGATGGTTTTAAGGAGTGGATAGTAGGCAAGGACATAACAGGTTGTACTATACTAATCCTAAATGTGCTGTAAGCAAGGAAAATTTCAAGAATATTTTGTGATTATCCGGCTATGATACAATTTCAAAGATATCCTTAACAGTAGTAAAAAATTTACATCAGTTCACTGCCTGAATAAATTTTAATCATGAGAAACTAATACCAAGCATCAAAGCATCAAAAGCATTGCTACATCTTATTGAAATTAGGTAGGGACGTTGTATGTAACGGACTTATATCCTAAGGTTTGACCAAATCAAATATCCTCGCTCTATGGCTTATCATGATACTCAAGAATCCAATCATATAAACTTATTAAATATCTTCAGGACTTACGCAGGTACACTATATATAGCGTACTGTAAAAATGAAATTGTCAATACTATAATTAGTTTTTTTTGGACAGGTATTACTTTTAATATCTCTTAAAATGAGATTATAAATTTTTAAATTGATTTGCTGAAAATCTTTAATTATTAGACAATAATTACATGATTATATTAGTTCAAAAAAACATGGATTTTAATTATGTTGTAACTCGTCAATATTTACTTATAGTCCTTTCGTTGGGAGAATTGAGACAAGTGTTTCTTGCTATGAAAGTATTTCAGGCGGAAATGTCTCATTCTTATTCAAATAACTATAAATCTCACAGGAATTATACAATAATGCTCCCTAGCACTCCCGAGATCGAAAATATTAGCCATGATCCAATAAACCGTTATTTAAGATATGAGTCTTTAAATTTACAATAAATTGGCGAAATCTTAAAGAAGAATTGATTTGCTGATACAGCAGCCTATTTAATCTTTGATGACACAGCAATTAATAAAAAGTATGGGTATAACATCTAGCTTACATGACGACAATATAGTGATAGTGATAGTGGTAATGAACATAAAGTTATTTGCATTCTATCAACTACGAAGTTCCTGGGTCTTGGAATAGTTAACTGTATATGTTTTAATCGAGGACTGAACAATTATGGATTATAGATTTATAGGATTTATGACCCGGATACTGACAAAAAAACAAAAATAGAAAAGTGTTAAAGAAATCATACTTAAT
This sequence comes from Trichodesmium sp. MAG_R02, assembly GCA_023356605.1. Classification (GTDB taxonomy): domain Bacteria; phylum Cyanobacteriota; class Cyanobacteriia; order Cyanobacteriales; family Microcoleaceae; genus Trichodesmium. The sequence continues at coordinate 10,127 of JAKQYE010000143.1, forward strand.
CCTATAAACAATAAGAAAATACCATTTAAAACAGTGTTAAAGTCGAGTTTGTATACAACACAAAGATTAATGGCATTAATAGATAATGATAGAAAAATTTATTATTGTCCTTGAAAAAGTAGTTCTGCGCGTTGATGATACAGGTCGCGATCGAAAAATACAAAAAAGTTCAAGACTTAAATTGGAATGAAACTGAAAAATTATCGGGAAAAAGAATCACAATTAAAGGCTTTCCACGAGACAAAAAAGTGAAAATATTTTGAATTATGTGTGTCTGCCTACTGTTGCCGAATATATTGTCGCTAATGACCATTATCAATCATCGCGCCTTTTGATGTGGAATTTGAATCTCTTGCCTAGATGGAAAATTGGAGAATTTCACGCTCTTATTTAAGCAATTAATAGGTTTAGGACCCGTGCGAGTACTGTCTCCGAATAATTAAAAAAATCATATTGCTTGTGCGATGGAGCGTGTGGAACTTATTAAAAAGATTTGCTTTGAAAATAGGAAACATTAACTTATAGTCATTTTAATTTAGATTGAGACAAGTATTTCTTGCTATAACCCGCGTTTCAGCAGAAAAAGTTTTCCATTCTTATTTCTTACATTCCGCACGTCAAAATGTAGTATATCAGACATGCTATTGAAAACCTTGCCTGATAATAACTATGATTTTTGTAAATAAAAATACATATTACAGAATTTATTGATGGTTATTAGCAATAATAGAGGCTGTAATCCACCTTCTTCGTTAAAAATACCCTTGTAGTATACTTGAAGTGCGGAATGTGGGTTATTTGAGATGACTATATCAACAGGACTTACGCAACGGCACTATGTATAGTGGCAATATCTTGAAAATGATAATTTTTGGCACCATATATAGCGGTACTGCGTAAGTCCTGATCAAGTAAAACACGGATTATTATCAAAATATCTAACCGACCAATTGAAACATTCTTCAATAAAAATAAAGGTTATTTAACTTGAACAACTAAAGGTTTTTTGAATAAAAATAGTTAGGCGTTCGTGGAGCGTGGCGGAGCACCGTATCCCATGAAGCAAAACGTGAAGATTATCAAAACTGTCATGCATTATATATAGAGCCTTTGCGTAAGTCCTGACCTTATAAATAAAACTGTATAGCTTAAGTTTATTAAATTCGTATTACTTAATACCCGAAGTATTAAATAGTTATAGGATTATGGCAGGTAATTAGTTTTATACAAAGGGTAAGAAATGTTTACTACAAATGACCAGGATATTTCTTAGGAGCAAATAGTCACACCAAGGATAATAAATGTTTGTAAAAAATCCGAGGGAAGTTTGATGTAATGTTTGTAGGTTAGACTAAAGGACCGAGTCAACCTTGAAAGAAAGGGAAGTGATACAGTTATAGCACTTACGGTTGCTGTAAGGCAGATATTTACTGGGGAAGACAAGGGTACCGAACAGTTTTACTATCTATCACTTGTACAACATTTGCTGTATCCGAATTTGCTGTATCCGATGCTGTAACTGTCTTCAATGAATTAGAGCTGCTCTGTTTAAGCATCTGTCAGGCTCCTGGTGAGCCATGACTTTTGAGTTCCTCATAGTCTCACTATATTGATTTTTATATTATCAGGACTTACGGAACGGCACTATGTATAGTGGCAATATCTTAAAAATGATAATTTTTGGCGCCATATATAGCGGTACTGCGTAAGTCCTGATTATGTCATATTATGCCAAAATTTTATCCCAGCAATGAATTATATAGATAAAGCACGGAATTAATAGATAAAGCCTGGGACTTCTGGTCAAGAATATTAAATAAATACAGAAAAAATATTTATATGTATTATTCTCTGGCAAATTCATTCCAAAATCCCCTAAAATCCAATAAACCAAATCAAAAAGAAGAAGTAAATTTAAAATATTGGGATACATTTACTAAAATTTCTTGACTGAGGGTATATGGAAGAAAAACAACAAACAAACAGCTTGCTACAAACTACAGGGTCAACAACTAACCCAATAGAGGAAAAAGTGGTACAACCTATAGTGCCACAAACTACTTCAGTAGAGGAAACAGTAGTGCCACAAACTACTTCAGTAGAGGAAACAGTAGTGCCACAAACTACTTCTGTAGAGGAAACAGTAGTGCCACAAACTACTTCAGTAGAGGAAACAGTAGTGCCACAAACTACTTCAGTAGAAGAAACAGTAGTGCCACAAACTACTTCAGTAGAAGAAACAGTAGTGCCACAAACTACTTCTGTAGAAGAAACAGTAGTGCCACAAACTACTTCTGTAGAGAAAACAGTAGTGCCACAAACTACTTCTGTAGAGGAAAGATTAGTACTACAATCTGTAATATCAGAAAATATTATAGAAGAAATAACAGAAAAAACAGTAGAAAAAGAAGTAGTAACTATTAGCCGTCGAAATAATCAACCCCAATCAGAACAAGTGGTATTGTACAACCCATCTTTGCGTCTTATACCTTGCCATGAACCTGCAGATGTAATTTCTGCCCAACGAGACTCATCTCTTGTTGATTGGTTGGAAGCATCAGGCAAAATGTTGCCTAGAGACCCTTATGAATCAGAAAAATATACAGAAGAGGAAGAAGAAATCTCAGAATTGATAGCCGTAGATGACAATTTTCATGATGATGATATCTTGGATGAAAATGCAGAGGACTCAAGTGACTAAAGATTTGTAATTACCAAAAAGCTGATTGCTATTAGGTCTCTCCAAAAAATAGAAATTTTTGAACTAGAGCATAAGGGTTTGAGAACCTTTTGTGGAGAAATCTATTAGCTAAACTTGACAGTTATTAATTAAATTTTGAATTGAAAAAAGTGTGTGTTGAGGAGTTTTTATGCAAAATAAGCTGGCTTTTAGTAAGTCTTTAACTTTATCGGGAGAAAATTTATTATTGGGTCTGGGTTTAGGATTAAGTTTCTTTGCCCTGATTCTAGATGGTATGGCTACTAGGATTTTTAGTATCAGGTCTCTGACTTTTCCACTCTTTCTGTGTGGCTTAGTAACTGTAAGTTTAGGGTATTGGGCTATACCTATACTAAGAAAGCTAAAAGCTGGACAAATAATCAGAGAAGATGGTCCTAAAGCCCACCTACGAAAAGCTGGGACTCCAACTATGGGAGGCATATTTTTTGTACCAGTAGGAGTAGCGATCGCCCTGGTATTATCTAGATTCGACACAGATGTAATAGGGGTTTCTTTACTTACTCTAGCTTATAGCTTTATTGGTTTTCTGGATGATTGGCAAATTTTGCGACGCAAGTCTAATAAAGGAATATCCCCGAAAATGAAACTTGCTTTCCAGATTTGTTTTGCTATTATATTTTGTGGGTGGCTAGCATGGAGTCAGCCTAGCACAATTACTAATATTGCTTTACCTTTTGGTCTACAATTATCTTTGGGATTCCTATTTTGGCCTCTGGCAGTTTTTGCTTTAATTGCTGAAAGTAATGCTACAAATCTTACTGATGGTGTAGATGGGTTAATGGGGGGTTTGGGAGCAATCGCTTTTTTCGGATTAGGAGCTTATTTAGCTCCTACCTATCCAGAATTAATGATTTTTTGTGTTTGTATGAGTGGTAGTTGTCTGGGTTTTGTTGCTCATAATCGTAATCCTGCTAAAGTATTTATGGGTGATACGGGTTCCTTAGCTCTGGGTGTTGGTTTAGCAGCAATTGCTTTAGTGAGTAATACTCTATGGGTACTTTTAATTATTAGTGGAATTTTCTTAATTGAAACTCTTTCTGTTATTGTTCAAGTGAGTTATTACAAAGCAACAAAAGGACCTAATGGAGTAGGCAAACGCTTATTGAAAATGGCTCCTTTTCATCATCATTTGGAATTATCTGGTTGGTCAGAAACTCAAGTGGTAGGAACTTTTTATTTAGTTAGTTCAATTCTAGCTAGCTTCTGCTTATTACATTAGTAGTGGTGTTGTATAAATGGGGGATGATTTTAACCAATGTAAAATTGGCATCTTGACTATTCGTTATATTTTTGGCTAAGTAGAATGCTCGCCCCAATTATATTCATCCCCTAATTCAGGAATGCCTTAGTAGTTGAAATTATGAAAATGGAAGTTTCCGTAGTTGTACCAATTTATAATGGTGAGAAAGACCTGCCAGATTTGATAGAATGTCTGCGATCGCAAACCTATGCTGCTGACCAAGTAGAATATTTACTGGTAGATAATAATAGTAGTGATCGTAGCAGTTCTATTATTCAAGCAGCAGCAGAATCAAGGGAAACTACGATTCACCTAATAAAAGAAAATCAGATTCAAAGTTCGTATGCTGCTCGTAACGTTGGTATTCGGGCAGCTAATAGAGAAATACTTGCTTTTACTGATGTTGACTGTCGTCCTCAACCCCAATGGTTAGAAAATTTAATTAGGCCATTTTCTGACCCTAATGTTGGTATTGTAGTGGGAGAAATACTTGCTCTAATGGGTGAAAGTTTCTTGGAAAAATACGCATATCAACAAAAGGTTCTTTCCCAAAAACATACTTTAGCTCATCCATTTTGCCCTTATGGTCAGACTGCTAATTTAGCTATTAGAAAGCAAGCATTTGTAGAAGTAGGATTATTTCGTTCTTACTTAACAACAGGTGGAGATGCTGATATTTGTTGGCGGATTTTACGAGAAACATCTTATCAGTTTAAATTTGTAGAAAAGGCGATAGTTAAACATCGACATCGTTCAACATGGAAGGATTTACAAAGTCAGTGGCGCAGGTATGGAAAGTCAAATAAATATTTGCATGAACTTTACGGCGTTGATTTAATGAGAGAGCTGAAAACTCAAGAATATTTGTATCGTTTGAGTAGATGGTTATTAAAAGAGTTACCATCAACAATGGTGAAAGTAATATCAGGTAAAGCAGAATTAGTAGAGTTATTTAATACTCCTATTAGTTTGCTAAATGGTAGGGCCAGAATTCTGGGTCAAAAAGAAGCGATATTATCAGATAAAGCACGACAAATTGACAGGTTATGTTAGGTTATATGTGAGTATTTATTTGATCATACTGCGCCAATAGCCGTTAGCTATTAGCTCAACTCATGATAAAACTGAGGGAGGAATTAGTCTCCAAGGAGAATTAAAAGTTTTAAATGCAAAGGTCATCAGCCAACTTATAGCGCTTTTCCTTTTAGTAGACCACAGTAGGGATGTTCCAGGGAAAGTCCCTAGAAGGTTTTGGTTATGAGGACGTGGTTTATAAATCTGAAAAGCGCTGTAAAGTCATTACTTTTCAAGGCTAAGAGCTGACAGGAAGCTAGCTGAATGTTTAGGGTTATATAGGGTATTTTATTTTGAGAATCTAGAAATTTATGATTTTCCTAATATTGTGAAAAAGAGTGATAATTCTAGTGAAGTTGTTGTTTCTATTTCGGTATTTTGTCAAAAAAATCGCAAAAAATTCGGCGAGATCGCTTTTTTTTTAATAAGTTAGGTTAGTGATCGCTTATTTTCTTGTCAATATGTAGGGCTTAAGGATTAAGTGAAATACTTAGAGTCTTTATCAATACTGATAGTACCGACATTCCGGAGATATTCATATATCTTTATGTATATTTACATTTCCAAATAGACTTATACGAAAAACCTTCATTCTAGAACTTATGGTCATTTTAATTTAGACAGGACTTACGCAGTGTCGCCATATATAGTGCATTTTTGACAATAAATTCAAATATTTACACTACAAGTAGTGCCTTTACGTAAGTCCTGTTTAGATTGAGATAAGTATTTCTTACTATAACTAAGTTTCAGTAGAAAAAGTTTTCCATTCTTATTTGAAATGACTATAATATCAATAAATTTTATCAATAACTAATTTTTCATGAGAAAATTAGTGACAGTTCTTTATGAGAGTGAAAATTGATACCCATAGCTATAAAACTCTCAGGGAAAGAATTAAAGGCGATAGATAAATAAAACTTATCAATTTAATGTTAAGAAGTTAAGCATCCTAATTATTATTCAAGATTGTAAACTCTTTAAAAATTTATCCGCCAAAGAACCAATAGATTGTCCTAACTGTTTTTTTAAACGCCATCTTTGAAAAGCATTTTCATAATTTTCTCCTTCAACTTGAAAAGTTCTCCAAGCATCCAAGGCCAACCATAATCCCCACAATAATAAAATTGGTAAAGACCAAGAAAGAGTTTGAGCTGTTACTAAATTAAGCAGCAATAAAAACGAATTTACAATGCTAAATTTTATAATGCTTTGCTTTAATTTTTTTCGGCGAACTTGATTAAAAATTTGTTTTTCATGAAACTCACCCCGTTGAGTAAGCTATTCCTGTTCTGCTACCGCTAATTCTTCAGGAGAAATACCCATGTCCTGGGCAATTTCTAATAGTGGGACTTACACAACTTAACTGGCCAAATTAGACTTTATGCCTTGTAAATCAATAATTTTACCTTGAAGCGATCGCTCTTCTATGAAAGAAACAACCCCTACTGCAATGCCCCCTTGCTTTGAAAGGTGGTGTAAACAATTTGATGATTGTTGGAAAAACCCACCCCAAAA